>NZ_JBFRDD010000048.1:0-66235 GCF_052113425.1 Cupriavidus sp. YAF13 | reverse complement strand
TGCCCACCGCCATGTTCACCCCGCTGTTCGTGATCGCGCGCACCTCGGGCTGGGCTGCGCATATCATCGAGCAACGCATCGACAACAAGATCATCCGCCCCAGCGCCAACTACACCGGGCCGGAAAACCTGAAGTTCGTGCCGATCAAGGATCGCAAGTAATCCAGCCGGCTGCCGGTTTGCTCCCCTGTACCGCCTGTGGGAGAAGGGGGTAGTTGGCCGCAAAGCTGCGCCACTACCCCCTGATCGTTACTCTCTTTCGCCCCTACAAAATGAACACTGCAAACCGCAAACCGCTGCCCGGCACCCAGCTGGATTTCTTCGACACGCGTGCCGCGGTCGACGCCATCCAGCCGGGCGCTTATGACAAGCTGCCGTACACGTCGCGCGTGCTGGCCGAGAACCTCGTTCGCCGCTGCGACCCGGCAACGCTGACCGATTCCCTCAAGCAGATCATCGAGCGCAAGCAGGAGCTGGACTTCCCCTGGTTCCCGGCGCGCGTGGTCTGCCATGACATCCTGGGCCAGACCGCGCTGGTCGACCTCGCCGGGCTGCGCGACGCCATTGCTGCCCAGGGCGGCGACCCGGTCATGGTCAACCCGGTCGTGCCGACGCAGCTGGTGGTGGACCACTCGCTGGCCGTCGAGTGTGGTGGTTTCGATCCCGATGCGTTCGCGAAGAACCGCGCCATCGAAGACCGTCGCAACGAAGACCGCTTCGACTTCATCAACTGGACCAAGAAGGCCTTCAAGAACGTCGACGTGATTCCGCCGGGCAACGGCATCCTGCACCAGATCAACCTTGAGCGCATGAGCCCGGTGGTGCAGGTGAAAGACGGCGTGGCCTTCCCCGACACGCTGGTCGGCACCGACTCCCACACCCCGATGGTTGACGCGCTAGGCGTGATCGCCATCGGCGTGGGCGGCCTGGAAGCTGAAAGCGTGATGCTGGGCCGCGCTTCCTGGATGCGCCTGCCGGACATCATCGGTGTGGAGCTGACCGGCAAGCCGCAGCCGGGCATCACCGCGACGGACACCGTGCTGGCCCTGACCGAATTCCTGCGCAAGGAAAAGGTCGTGTCGTCCTACCTCGAATTCTTCGGCGAAGGCACCACCCACCTGACGCTGGGCGATCGCGCCACCATCTCCAACATGGCGCCGGAGTTTGGCTCCACCGCCGCGATGTTCTACATCGACGAGCAGACCATCAAGTACCTCAAGCTCACCGGCCGCGACGACGCGCTGGTCAAGCTGGTGGAAACGTATGCCAAGAAAACCGGCCTCTGGGCGGACAGCCTGAAAAATGCCGAGTACCCGCGCGTGCTCAGGTTCGACCTGTCCACCGTGGTGCGCAACATCGCCGGCCCGTCCAACCCGCACAAGCGCGTGCCCACCTCCGAGCTGGCCGCGCGCGGCATCAGCGGCAAGGTCGAGAACGAGCCCGGCCTGATGCCGGACGGCGCGGTGATCATCGCTGCCGTCACCAGTTGCACCAACACCAACAACCCGCGCAACATGGTGGCCGCCGGGCTGCTGGCGCGCAACGCCAACAAGCTCGGCCTCACCCGCAAGCCGTGGGTGAAGAGCTCGCTGGCGCCGGGCTCCAAGGCGGTCACGCTCTACCTGGAAGAAGCCAACCTGCTGCCGGAACTGGAGCAGCTGGGCTTTGGCGTGGTGGCGTATGCCTGCACCTCCTGCAACGGCATGTCCGGCGCGTTGGACCCGGTGATCCAGAAGGAAGTCGTGGACCGCGACCTGTATGCCACCGCCGTGCTGTCCGGCAACCGCAACTTCGACGGTCGCATCCATCCGTATGCCAAGCAGGCCTTCCTGGCCTCGCCGCCGCTGGTGGTGGCCTACGCCATTGCCGGCACCATCCGCTTCGATATCGAGAAGGATGTGCTGGGCACCGACGCCGATGGCAAGCCGGTGACGCTGAAGGACATCTGGCCGTCCGACGAAGAGATCGACGCGGTGGTTGCCGCCAGCGTGAAGCCAGCGCAGTTCCGCAAGGTCTACGAGCCAATGTTCGCCGTGACCGCCGACACCGGCGAAAAAGCCAACCCGCTGTACGACTGGCGCGAAATGAGCACCTATATCCGCCGCCCGCCCTACTGGGAAGGCGCATTGGCTGGCGAACGCGCGCTCACCGGCATGCGGCCCCTGGCCGTGCTGGGCGACAACATCACGACCGACCACCTGTCGCCATCCAACGCCATCATGCTCGATAGCGCAGCCGGCGAGTACCTGGCCAAGATGGGCCTGCCGGAGGAGGACTTCAACTCCTACGCGACCCACCGCGGCGACCACCTGACCGCGCAGCGCGCCACCTTTGCCAACCCCACCCTGAAGAACGAAATGGTGGTGGTGGACGGCAAGGTCAAGCCAGGCTCGCTTGCCCGCATCGAGCCAGAGGGCAAGGTCACCCGCATGTGGGAAGCCATCGAGACCTACATGGCCCGCAAGCAGCCACTGATCGTTGTTGCCGGCGCCGACTACGGCCAGGGCTCCTCGCGCGACTGGGCCGCCAAGGGCGTGCGCCTGGCCGGCGTGGAGGCGATCGTGGCCGAAGGCTTCGAGCGCATCCACCGCACCAACCTGGTCGGCATGGGCGTGCTGCCGCTGGAGTTCAAGCCTGGTGTCAACCGCACCACGCTGGGCATCGACGGCACCGAGACCTACGACGTGATCGGCGAACGCACGCCGCGCTGCGAGCTCACCCTGGTGATGCATCGCAAGAACGGCGAGCGCGTGGAAGTGCCGGTGACCTGCCGCCTCGATACCGCGGAAGAAGTGTCGATCTACGAAGCCGGCGGCGTGCTGCAGCGCTTTGCGCAGGACTTCCTCGAATCGTCGAAGGCCGCTGCGTAAGCGCGCGCAGGCGCATCGACCAGCAACGTGTTCGGGCGGTATGGCAACGTACCGCCCGCTTTCATCAGGACGAGTATTCCATGGCCCACGTACCCCAGATCAAGATCCCCGCCACCTACATCCGTGGCGGGACCAGCAAAGGCGTGTTCTTCCGTCTGCAGGATTTGCCCGAAGCCGCGCAAGTGCCGGGCGCCGCCCGCGACGCGCTGCTGATGCGCGTCATCGGCAGCCCAGATCCCTACGGCAAGCAGATCGATGGCATGGGTGCTGCTACCTCCAGCACCAGCAAGACCGTCATCCTCTCAAAAAGCAGCAAGCCCGATCACGACGTCGACTACCTGTTCGGCCAGGTCTCCATCGACCAGCCGTTTGTCGACTGGAGCGGCAACTGCGGCAACCTCTCCGCCGCCGTCGGCCCCTTCGCCATCAGCGCCGGCCTGGTCGACCCCAGCCGCATCCCGCACAACGGCGTGGCCATCGTGCGCATCTGGCAGGCCAATATCGGCAAGACCATCATCGGGCACGTACCCATCACCAATGGCGCCGTGCAGGAAACCGGTGACTTCGAGCTGGACGGCGTGACCTTCCCCGCCGCCGAAGTCCAGCTCGAGTTCATGGATCCGGCAGCCGAGGAAGACGGCGCCAGCGGCGCCATGTTCCCCACCGGCAACCTGGTCGACGACCTGGAGGTGCCGGGCGTCGGCACGCTCAAGGCCACCATGATCAATGCCGGCATCCCGACCATCTTCCTGAATGCGCAAGCCATCGGCTACAAGGGCACGGAGCTGCAGGACGCCATCAATGGCGATGCCAAGGCCCTGGCGATGTTCGAGACCATTCGCGCCCACGGCGCGGTGCGCATGGGTCTGATCAAACATATCGATGAGGCGGCCACCCGGCAGCACACGCCGAAAGTCRCCTTTGTCGCCGAGCCGGCCGACTACGTGGCCTCCAGCGGCAAACAGGTTGCGGCCGGCGACGTCGACCTGCTCGTGCGCGCCTTGTCCATGGGCAAGCTGCATCACGCCATGATGGGCACGGCCGCGGTCGCCATCGGCACCGCGGCGGCCATCACCGGCACGCTGGTGAACCTGGCTGCCGGCGGTGGCGAGCGCAACGCAGTGCGCTTCGGCCATCCCTCGGGCACCTTGCGGGTGGGCGCCGAAGCCAGCCAGGTCGATGGCGAATGGACCGTGACCAAGGCCATCATGAGCCGCAGCGCCCGCGTGCTGATGGAAGGATGGGTGCGCGTGCCGGGCGACGCGTTCTGAAGCACGCTGACGTGGCCGCACGGGTTTCACGCTGGATGCGTTTGAGCGGGTGCGCCATGTCCTTAGGTGCGTAGCTGCGTAGATGTGTAGTTCCAGGGGACCCGGCCCCATGCCGGCCCCCTGCGTTTCAGCCCGCCATGGGCGCCTTGATGACAAAGCCGCGCTCGCGGTCGCCGTCGAATCCCGCCGCGACATACAGCCGATGCGCCGCCTCGCGCTGCGCCCCCGACAGCATCATGACCTTGCAGCAGCCCGCCTGCCAGGCCAGCGCCAGAGCATGACGAAGCATCGCCAGGCCAATCCCGCGCCCACGCCAGGCGGCTGCGGTCACCACATGTTCGAGCAGCCCGATCGGTTGGCCGAGCCTGGGCAGGCTCGGGATGATTGCCAGCATGCAGGTTGCGGCGAGCTTGCCACCGTGCTCCGCCACCACAAGGCGCGTTGCATCGCTCTGCAGCACGCGTGCCAGCGCCTGCGCGGCCGACGGGCCATCAAAGTCCGGATCTGCCGGCCGCAGCTCCCTGTAAAGCAAGAGCAAGCCATCCAGGTCATCCAATCGTGCTACGCGGAAATTCGTGTCGGTCATGGCGGGCACATTTTGCAAGGCACGCGTAGTCTGCGCGGCTAGCCACGGCGCTCGCCACCGGGACAATCCCGAAGCTGCCACGATCTGCAACGATCGCCAGAGTGGACCAGCATCTCCCGCCCTGTCCGCGCCGCTTGAATGGCAGTCCGGTCGCGTAGCGAGCGGACTGCCATTTTCCATTTGCGCCGTACCTCTCGCCCTGCAGGCTTGCCTGGCTAGCCGAAGCCGCGCGCGGCGGGAATTGCGGGATCTCATGAGATGGCACCGGTCGGGTCGTAGGAGGCAAATGCCTGGCCGTTAATTGCGCTAATGAAGCCAGATCAAGCATCTCAATCGTGCGGCACGGGTGGCTTGGCGGTCTGTGGCTCGACAGGCACGAAGATGACCTCGCCCGAGGCCACCAGCCGCAGCTCGCCGCCGGCCTGCTCCGCGAACACTTCCGCCCTTGCAAACACCTGCCGCTTGCCTGCCTTGGTCACGCTGGCCCGCGCCACGAACGCCTGCCCCACGGCCGGTGCCATGCAGTTCACCGAATAGTGGGAAGCCATCACCGGCCCACCTACCGTGGTGGCCGCGAACCCGCAGGCGGTATCGACCAGGGCGCCGATCACGCCCGCATGGAGGAATCCCGCGTATTGCGTGGCTTGGTCATGCCAGGCCATGCGCAGTTCCGCCGCCCCGCCCTGCGCGCTGATCACCTCGAAGCCCAGCCACCGGTTGAAGGCGGCAGCCTGGTTGACACGCTTGACCGTGTCCAGCGAATAGGCGCCGCTGGTGATCGCACTGGTGGTCGCGCTGGTGCCGCTCGTATCTGCTGTCATTGCATTACCCTGCCTGATTGAGATCCAAGGAAAAACTCACTGCATGGCCCGGAAAGTCGCGTTGGCCCTGCCGCAAGCCACGCCGTCGGCGGTGACGAAAGCCTGGGCAAAGCACAGCGTGCCGCCGACCTTGGTGAATGACGTTTCGAACATCAGCCACTGCCCGATCCTTGCGACGTTGAGGAAGTCGATCGACAGGTTCACAGTGACCAGGCTGCGCGGCTCGGCGAATTGCATGCCGCACGACAGCCCCATGGCGTTGTCCGCCAAGGCCGTGATCAGCCCGCCATGAGCAAAGCCGCGTGCGTTGGTGTGGGCCTGGGCGAGCTTCACCGCCAGCACGATGGCCTGGTCCGAGCGCCTCGAGTACAGCGGCTCCCAGGGGTCGGTCAACGGACTATGGCGAAAATGCGGCGCGAAGCCGGCGGGAAGGTCGGCGGGAAGGTCGGCATGTTCGGCCGTGGCACTGGTCATCGTGGTGTCTCCTGGTCGTATCGTTGAGGCTGTGATGGCTCAACCACTATTTTTAATGTAGACCAGTCTATATAATTTTTGCAGGATATCAACCCCGCCAACGACCGAGGACTTCATCACATGGCCGCCCAAGCTAAACATCGGGACAAGATCGTCCGCGCCGCCGCCGTGCTCTTTCGCCGGTATGGCTACGCCGCCAGCGGCACCAATGACATCGTTGCATTGAGCGGCGCGCCAAAAGGCTCGCTCTATCACTACTTCCCGAGAGGTAAGGAGCAGATCGCCGAGGAAGTCATCGTGTACGCCGGCGAACTCGTGCGTGCGACGCTCGCGCAGCTATGCTCGGAACACGACTCGCCGGGCGCGATCGTGCGGGCCTACGGCGTCTTGATGGCTGGCTGGATGGCCCAGTCTGACTATCGTGACGGCTGCCCGATCTCCACCATCCTGCTGGAAATCGCCCCGGAAGCCGAGGGCGTGGCAGCAGCAGGCAACGCGGCCTTTGCCGCATGGGAAGCCGTGCTGGCGGATGCCTTCGCGGCGCGCGGAATCCCGGGGGTACGCGCCACCGAGCTCGCCGGCCTGGTGATCTGCGGCTGGCAAGGGGCACTGACGCTTGCCAAAGTCGCCAGGAGTGGCCAGCCGATCCGGCGTGCAGTGGATGAACTGGCGCGACAACTCGACGCCGAGCCGCGGAACATCGCCCAGGGCCAGCCCGGCTGATACCGCCTGCGGGCTCGGTCCGGCAGCCCCCAAGCGCCACCCCATGACAACTGATGTCTGACAACAAAAAATACGTTATTAGCCCTCTCTGCGCCAGGCTGCCAGCTGGGATCGGCATCGAAGCCCCTTGATTCATGACCGTGCCCGCGAAAGAAAGCCACGCCGTTGGACTTCGGTAAAGTTGTTATACAACTTGAAGGAAGAAAGTACACCAACGCACGACCGCGAGTCAGGCCCCCTCGAAAATTCGGCGCCGGGCATTCTCGATATGCCGTCGCATCGCGATCGAGGCTTGAGTCGGCGACCGCTGCACGATCGCCTCGATGATCGCCAGATGCTCCGCCTGGACCTGCTCGAAGCGCGTGGGATTGCGCGTCTGCCCCAGGTTACGGGCCAGTTCCATGCACTGGCGAATCGGGCCGAGCGCATGCTCGACCGTGGGCACGAAGAAAGGATTGTGAGATGCCCGCGCAATGGCCAGGTGCAACTGCAGATCCTCCTCCACGCCCGATGTTTCGCTTTCCTGCGTGCGGTCCAGCGCGGCGTAGGCGGCGCGAATGGCGTCGATGTCCGCATCGGTGCGCATCTGCGCTGAAAGCTCAGCCACGCCGACTTCCACACAAAGGCGGAACGCGTAGTAATGCTCGATATCGGCGATGCTGGATATCTGGGGGGTGACCGGCTGCCCGCGCACCGGCATGCGCTGGATATAGCTTCCGGATCCTCGCCGCGAGACCACGATGCCTTCGGATCGCAAGCGCGACAGGGCCTCCCGCACGGTTGTCCGCGATACCGCATAACGGCCGGCCAGATCGTCTTCCGTCGGTAGCTTCTGGTCCGCGGAAAACTCTCCCCGCAGGATCGCTCCGATGATCAGCTTGCAAACCTGCTCCGAAAGACTGGTGCTGTCGGTTGCCGTCAATACCAATTCGTCCACACCTCGCTCCTGCTGCTTCGCCGGTTGGCCGGCGCATGGATTGTTGCGCAAGCTGTCAGACTAACATACTGCATGCCGGGTCCATCAACAGTTCCTCACGCCAATTCACTTTATAAATATGGCTATTAAGCCATCTTACGTCAGGGGTAAACCCGATTTCTCCATGGTTGTCGTTGACAAGACTTTGAAATCCTAAGAAAGTTGTCCTACTTTATATTCACTTGTCGTACAAATAACTCTAGCCTATGTTGTATGACATCCCATAAATAGCTGCAAGACCGGCTTAGCTGGCACGCGCGATGGGATCGGAGCGCGAACGCTCCATACGCCAGGCCAAACCAAACAAGACGGAGATTTCATATCGTGACCAAGATTGCATTAAGCGGCGCCGGTGGCCAGTTGGGCACCGTGCTGCGGACCGCCCTGCTGGCGCGAGGCTATAGCCTGCGTTCGTCGGGCAACTCGCAGTCGCTCGCACCGGTCGCCGAGGGCGAAGAGGTAATGCGTGGCGACTTGCGCGACCCAGCCGTGGTCGACCGCCTGCTGGACGGTGTCGACGTGTTGATCCACATGGCTGGCACGAGTGTCGAGCGCCCCCTGCCGGAGATCATCGACAACAACCTGCGGGCACTCGTCGAGGTCTATGAGGGCGCGCGGCGCCAGAAAGTCGGCCGCATCGTGTTCGCCAGCTCCAATCACACGATCGGCATGTATCCGGTGGACCAACAGCTCTCGACCGACTGCGAGTTTCGCCCGGATGGCTTTTACGGTTTGAGCAAGATGTGGGGCGAAGGGCTTGCCCGTCTCTACTGGGACAAGCACGGCATCGAGAGCGTCTGCGTGCGCATCGGCAGCTGCGTGGAAAAACCGCAAGAGTTTCGGCATCTGAGTACCTGGCTGGGACACGAAGATTTCGTGCATCTCATCGAGCAGGGCATCACGGTGCCTGACCTTGGCTTCCTCGTCGTGTGGGGCGTCTCCGCCAATGCGCGCAGCTGCTGGAACAACGATGGCGCGGCGCGCCTGCACTACCAGCCCAAACAGAATGCCGAAGATTTCGCCGAAGAGATTCTCGCCGGCCCGAACCCGCTCGATGCCATCGGCCGCCAATACCAGGGCGGCAGTTTCGCGAGCATCGATTTCACGCCGGAGGCGCAGCGGCATGGCGGCGCGCACAGGTAGCGCGTAAGCCAAGCGGCTTGATTTCTACCTGATCCGATACCCCCCTGATATCCCCCCGCCGAGGATCCCTGGCCGCTCTCTTTAGCCGCCTGACCTGCGTGGATTGGTGCTGGGGCCAACCAGGATCGAGAACGACATGGAGCGGCACACGGCTTTGCCGCGAATCCATAAATACAAGGAGACATGATGAAACACATAAAGGGCATGCGCTGGTGGATGGTCAGCCTGGTCACGATGGGCCTGATCGTCAACTACCTGGCGCGCAATACGCTATCCGTTGCCGCACCGACGATGATGTCGGAGCTGCATATGACGACCCAGCAGTACTCCTATGTGGTCGTGGCCTGGCAGGTCTGCTACGCCATGATGCAGCCGGTCGCGGGCCTGGTACTGGACGCCATCGGCACCAAGATCGGCTTTGGGATCTTTGCGCTGGCGTGGTCGCTGGCATGCGCCGCCGCCGCATTGGCCTCGGGCTGGCAAGGCCTGGCGTTCTTTCGCGGCTTGCTTGGCCTGGCCGAAGCCGCCGGCATACCCGGTGGCGTAAAGGCGACGACGGAATGGTTCCCCGCCAAGGAACGCTCGATCGCCATCGGCTGGTTCAACATCGGCTCGTCGATCGGCGCCCTGTGCGCCCCGCCGCTGGTCGTGTGGACGATCCTGAACGGCGGCTGGCAACGGGCCTTCATCATCGTCGGCGCGCTGGGCGTGGCATGGACCGTGCTGTGGATGCTCTGCTACAAGCATCCGAAGAATCAGCAGCACCTGTCGGAGCAGGAACGCGAGTACATCCTTGCCGGCCAGGAGGCACAGCACAAGGATGCCAACGTGGCCAAGGCTAGCTGGCTCGAGATCATGCGCAGCCGGAATTTCTGGTCGATCGCGATCCCCCGCTTCCTGTCGGAGCCGGCCTGGCAGACCTTCAACGCCTGGATACCGCTTTACATGGCAACCGAGCGCCATATGAACATCAAGGAGATCGCGATGTTCGCATGGCTGCCCTTCCTTGCCGCCGACATCGGCTGCGTGCTGGGGGGCTATCTCAGCCCGTGGTTCCACAAGCACCTCAAGGTGTCGCTGTTTACCTCGCGCAAGCTGGTCATGCTGGTCGGCTGCCTGGCGATGATCGGTCCGGCCTGCGTTGGCCTGGTGGACAGCCCGTACAGCGCCATCGCACTGTTGTGCGTCGGCGGCTTCGCCCACCAGACCTTGTCGGGCGCGCTCTACTCGATCACGTCCGACGCGTTCGGCAAGAACGAAGTGGCGACAGCCACCGGCCTGGCCGGCATGAGCGGCTACCTGGGCGCCACCCTGTTCACGCTGCTGTTCGGCATCGCCGTCACGCATATCGGCTACAGCCCGCTGTTCGTCCTGCTGGCAGTGTTCGACCTGATCGCCGCCGCCATCGTCTTCCTGATGGCGCGTGAACGCGCTGCGCCCGCCGCGGCGGCGGCCAACCTCGGCTCCCCCGCACTCCACTCCTGACGCCTGACGAAACACAGGCAGCGACAAGCCTCCTTGGCCCGAACGCTCGCTCGTTCGCGGCCCAGGCGAAGTGCTGCCCACGATTGGCGGATGCACGCCCACCAGTACGGCGCAGGGCGCACGAATAGCGGCTCGCGGCTAGCGGTTGTGCAAAGACATCGGCACGGGACCAGCCGTGCTCGAAAAAACCAAGAACTCTAGACGAGATCGTTGAAATGAGAATGAAATTGCTTGCGGCCACGATGGCTGCCCTGGCCGCTGGCGGCGCAAATGCTCAGTCGAGCGTGACGCTGTATGGTGTGGCGGATGCCGGCCTCGAATACACGAACAAATCCTCCGCGACAGCCGCTGGCGCTCCCGGCGGCAACGCTTACCGGTTGACCTCGGGCAATCAGTCAGGCTCGCGTTGGGGCATGCGCGGCGTCGAGGATATCGGCGGCGGCCTGAAGGGCATCTTTGTCCTGGAAAGCGGTGTGAACTTCGACACCGGCGCGTCGGGCCAAGGTGGCCGCCTCTTCGGGCGCGCAGCCTATGTGGGCCTCCAAAGCCCGTACGGCACGTTCACCCTGGGCCGCCACACGACCCCGTTCTTCGACTTCGGCCTGCTCTACGATCCGATGGCGATCTCGACACGCTACGGCATTACCTCGACCGCGCCGGAATTTGGCTCGCGTGCCGACAACAGCGGCAAGTACATCGGCACGTTCGGCGGCCTGACCGTGTCCGGCCTTTACAGCTTTACCAACAATGGCAACGAAGTGCCTGGGGCATTCACCAACGGCCGCGAATACAGCTTCCTGGCCAGCTATGCGGCGGGTCCCTTGGCGGTGGGCGCGGCTTATGACCAGGCGAATAACACCGCCGCCGCCAGTGCGCAGATGATTCGCCGTGCCACCGCGGCTGGCTCTTACACGCTGGGGGCTGCCAAGGCATTCCTGGGCTACCGTTGGGCAAAGGCTTACAACGGCGCCTCGCTGCCCGGCGGCCAGTTCGCCAACGGCGGGTCGAACCTGTACTGGACAGGCCTGGCCTACCAGCTGACCCCGGCATTTTCGCTCACGGGCGCCGCGTACTACCAGGACTTCCGCAATAGCGGTGCCGACCCATGGGACTTTGTCGCGACAGCGGATTACGCCTTGTCCAAGCGCACCGACCTTTACGCTTCCCTGTCTTACGTCAAGAACAAGGGCAACTCGAACCTGAGCGTGAACGGCTTCAACAACAACAGCCCGACCGATAGTGCGTACGTTCAGGCTGGCGCGAGCCAGATTGGCGCGACGGTCGGCATTCGCCACAAGTTCTGATCCGGTGCGAGACGCCGGCATCCTGACCGATGCCGGCGGCGCGGCGGGGGCGCCAATTCAGGACGTCCCCTCTCTCAGGAACAAGGTGCTGCTCATCAAGGCCTTGGCGACCAGTTCAGCCTGGTTCTCCCCTTCGGCATAGACCGAGACCTCGGTCGCCACCTGGCGGCGCCCTCTGCGCACCACGCTGGCAACAGCGCGCAGGTTGGCCGCGCGGGCCGCTTCGAGATACTGGATATGCAGCGAACTTGTGGCGCCACCGCGCAGGTTGCCGGCATCGGCGCCCGAAGCCGCCGCTGCCGCGCCCGCCACGTCGATCAGGGTGGCGATCACGCCGCCGTGCACGATCTCGCCGACCGTCACGTTGTCGGCCCGGAACGGCAGCAGCAATTCCACCTGGTCGACAGCCAGTACATCCAGCGTGATGCCCAGGGCGCGGGCCACGGGCGAGCCCATCAGCACCTGCTCGACGGTGTGGCGGATACGGGGGTCGACAGGCGGCGTGGCGGCGGCGCTCGCGGCGCTGGACAAGACGGGAATCAGGGACAGCATCATGGGCTCCTCGGGGTGATCGGTACGATCAGGCTGGCTCCAGCGTAAGCGCGCCGGCGGCGCCGCTCAATTACCTCCCACGTCATCAACCGGCGGCCAGGACCGCGCAGCCAGCCGTTTATAATGAGCGCCCATCCGCCCCGCCACCCAGCCGCATGCCGTCAAACCCGCACGACCCCAGCCAATCCGCCCAGCTAACCGATGGGCAGCCGGAGTCACAGCCGGAATCACAGCTGAAATCACAACCGAATTCACCACGCGGCGACGAGAGCCTGTTCGACCGCCCGGACAGCCCGTGCATCGGCATCTGCTCGACCTTGTTCGACGAGATCTGCCAGGGTTGCGGGCGCAGTGCCATGGAAGTCAGCAACTGGGTCTTCATGGACGACGCGGAAAAGCAGGCCGTGTGGGAACGCATCACGCGCGAGGGCAAAGGCAAGCGCTTCCGCCAGGGCTGAGCCAGGGCCGATGCTTCCGCCCGCGGTGGCCCAGCTTAGGCTCAACCACCTGCCAGCCGCCGCTCCATATCCTCCACCTCGCGCCGCTCCAGCCGCTGGCGTGCCAGCTTGCGCCAGTTCTCGGCCAGCGCCGGCAGCGCCGCCATGGCGCACAAAGCGCCCGCATCCAGGCGATCCACATAGAGCGCATGCAGCAGCCGCTGCAGGCTCCAGTCCGGATACGGCCGCTCGACCAGCACCAGGCTGTCGCCCCGCACCAGGCCGCCCTCTTCCAGCACCCGGTAGTACCACCCCGTGCGCAGGCTTTGCTGGACCGCGCGCGCCATGCCGGCGTGCCCGAACCGATGGTTCAGCTTCCAGCAAGGCTGGCGTGCCTGCGACACCTCGACCAACGCCCCGCCCAGGCGAAAACGATCGCCAATGCAGACATCGGCCTCGGTCAGGCCAGTGGTGCTCACGTTCTCACCAAACGCGCCAGGCCGTGCCAGTACCTCTGCCGCCTGCGTGGATAGCGGCGAAAGTTCTTCGCGCCAGGCGGGATAGTGATCGAAGGCGTAGTGGTGGATGGCCTTTTCCGGGCCGCCATGGTGCTTGGGGTCTCCCTGCCCGTCTCCGGCCAAACCCAGCACGGTAACGCGCACCGCCCCGTCCACCGCATGCTTGTCGATGCCGCTAGGCACACCCTTTGGCCCAAACGGGCGCACAGTGCCCAGCAACACGCAGCCAATGGGAATGGACACCTCAGTCATAGTCATAGTCATAGTCATTGCCTGCCGGCCGGCTGCAGCACCAGCGTGTCGAAGGCCTCATTGCCCGGCGCGCGGCGGCCCGGCGCCATGGTGATGTACTGCACCGCGGCCCACTTGTCGGTCCAGTCGCGGTAATGGGTCGACGTCACATTGCCCGATTGCCCGGTCGAATTCATGAAGCGCGACTCGGCCAGGTCGGACAGGTCGTAGATGGCGCGCAGGCTGGCCGCGTGCACGCTCTCGAACGGCGCCGCCTCGTCGCGCAGGTTGTGGCGCCCCACGTTGACCGTATAGGTGTCGCCGCCACTGGGTACCTTGACGTTGAACAAACCCGCCAGGTAAGACTGTTTGCCGAACGGCTTGTGCTCGGAGCGGGCCGCATGCGCCTGGCCCCAGCGCCAGCGCTCAGGCTTGTCGCCGTAGCGCCGGTCCAGGTCGGCAATGGCAAGGTGCCAGGCTTTGGCCACGGCATCGTCGCAGCTCTCCGGCGCCGGGGTCATGTTGTTGTCGCACCAGAATGCGCCCTGCCCCCGCGGATTGCGCAGTACGTTGAGCATGGGCTGCTGCACGTTACGCTGCTCCCACAGGCGGTTGAACAGCGTATCGCCGACCTTGTCCTCGAACAGCACGCGCGACAGCCTGCGCAGCCATGCGGTTGCCACCAGCGGCTCGGACAGCCTGGCCTGCATATCGCCATCCCATTTGCGCAGCGACTCGATCAGCGCGCGCTCGCGCTCGGGCAGGGCCGGGTCGCTGGCGAAGGGAGATGCCAGCAGCAGCGGCAAGGCATCGCGCACGGCGAGCGAGAGCGTGTCTTTCTGGATCGCGCCAAAGCTGTCCATGGTGTGCCGCTCGGTGGCGTCGATCAGCGTGCGGATGCGCTGGTAGCGATACGGCACGGTCCATTCGCTGGTCAGGAAATACGGGTAGTCGTCCTCGACGATCTTCTGGTTGGCGGTGGCAATCACGCCCTCGGGCGGATTGAAGCTGCGCGGTAGTTGCTCGAAGGGGATAAAGCCCGTCCAGTCGTAGCGCGCATCCCAGCCGGGGGCCGGCGCCAGCCCTTTCAGGTCATTGTCGGCGCGGCGCAGCGGCACACGGCCCGGCGCGATAAAGCCGATGTTGCCGTCGACGTCGGCGTAGACAATGTTCTGCTGCGGCGAATGGAAATCGCGCAGCGCCGCCAGGAAGCTGGCCCAGTCGGTGGCGCGGTTCAGCGCCAGCCCGGCCTGCACGGTCCGGTCGTCGGCACGCAGCGCGCTCCACTGGAAGGCCACCACGTACTGCGCCCCGAGCGGGGCCGCGGCGGTCGCCACCGGCTCGGCCGCATCCGAAATCACCGGGCCGTGGCGCGTCTCGCGCACGTTCAGCGTTACGTCGGGCGCGCCCTTGACGTGGATGGTCTCGGTGCGCGTGATGAAGTCTGCCCAGCCGTCCGGAGTCTGGTAACGCTGTGTGCTGCCAGGTTGCACGCGCTCGATATAGAGATCCTGCACGTCCGGCGCGGTATTGGTGAAGCCCCAGGCGATGCGCTGGTTATGCCCGAGCACCACCGCCGGCATGCCAGGCAGCGTGGCGCCTGTGACATCCAGCCCGGGAGCCTGCATCTGGGCGAAGTACCACAGCGCCGGCGCCTGCAGCCCGAGGTGCGGATCATTGGCCAGCAGCGGCTTGCCCGAACGGGTATGGGCGCCCGACACCACCCAGTTGTTCGAGCCCATGCCCTCCACATAGCCTGCCGGCGCCTGCTGCTCGACACGCGCCATGGCCGTGGCCAGCGGCGCCAGGTGCCGGTAGAGATTGCCGTAGTCCATGGTGCGCAGCGGCCGTTCGCCTGGATACGGCGCCAGCAGCTCGTTGATGCGCGACACGGGCAGCACCTGCGCCAGCCGCATGCGCAACGTCTCCTGGGTCCAGTTGCCGCCCAGGTCCCACGCCATCATGGTCTGCCAGGCCAGCGTATCGGCCGGCTCCCAGCGCTCGGGCTGGGTACGCAAGATCAGGAACTCCGGCGGCAACGGCCCCTTGCGGCCATCGATATAGGCATTCACGCCATCGGCATAGGCCTGCAGCATGGCCCGGGTCTCAGCGGAGGATTGGGCCAGGATGGCTTCGGCGTTGCGCCGCACGCCCAGGGTGCGCAGGAAACGGTCGGTATCCAGCGCGCTCGGCCCCAGGATTTCCGCCAGGCGGCCGGACGCGATGCGCTTGTTCATCTGCAACTGCCACAGCCGATCCTGCGCGTGGACGAAGCCGAGCGCAAAGTAGGCATCCTGCGCATTGGCCGCCTTGATATGCGGCACGGCATGACGGTCCCGAACGATCGATACGCTCTCGCGCAGGCCGGGCAGCTTCAGCGTGCCCGCGGTCTGCGGCTGCGATGCCTGGCGATACCAGACATAAGCGCCAAAGGTGCCGACCAGCAGCAGTACCGCCAGCGTCAACACCAGCCAGGTCAGCCGTTTCAACCAACGCATCGATCCCTCTCCCCGCGTGGCGTGTCGCGCCCGCGCTTTTATTTATGTTTTTGGTCCCGTGTTTCTTGCCCCGTCCGCAGGCCGGCGTTCAGTCCCACGCTCAGTCCAGCTTGCCGGCCAATGGAACTTCGGCATTATCGCCGAATCATGCAGGCAACCAACGTGAATCGAGCCAGCGAACCCACCCATGAAAAATGCCCGGACCAGCCGGGCATCGTTCCTCGCCAGCCGCCGGCCTCAGGCAGCCGGCTTCTTCATCTGCAGCGACTTGTACTCGAGGAATTCCTCGAGTCCGTACTTGCCGGCCTCGCGCCCGTTGCCGGACTGCTTGTAGCCGCCAAACGGCGCCTGCATGTTGAACGGGCCACCGTTGATGTCGACCTGGCCGGTGCGGATCCGGCGCGCCACGCGGATGGCGCGCGCCTCGTCGCCCGACCACACGCCGCCGCCCAGCCCGTAGATGCTGTCGTTGGCGATGCGCACGGCATCTTCCTCGGTGTCATAGCAGATGATCGACAGCACCGGGCCGAAGATCTCTTCCTGCGCCACCGTGGCCTTGGGATCGACATTGCCCAGCACCGTCGGCTTGACGAAAAAGCCCTTGTCCAGCCCTTCGGGCGCCTCGGGGCCGCCTGCAACCAGCTCGGCGCCCTCGTTGATGCCGCGCTGGATATAGCCGGTCACGCGGTCCTTCTGCGCGGCCGAGATCAGCGGGCCAAGGCGGCTGGTTTCGAGCAGCGGGTCGCCCACGGTATAGCCCTCGACCACCTTCTTGGCAATGGCCTTGACCTCTTCGTAGCGCGCGCGCGGCACCAGCATGCGGGTATGCGCCGAGCAGGTCTGCCCGGAGTTGAGGAAACAGGCGCCAACGGTACCCTTGACCGCGGCAGCCAGGTCCGCGTCGTCCAGGATCACCGAAGCGGACTTGCCGCCCAGCTCCAGCGCCACGCGCTTGACGCTCTGCGCGCCCAGCTCGGACACCCGCTTGCCGGCGCGCGTGGAACCCGTGAACGACACCATGTCGACTTCCGGGTGGCTGGCCAGTACCTCGCCCACCACCGGACCGTAGCCGGTGACCAGGTTGAACACGCCCGGCGGCAGCCCGGCGGCTTCGATCACCTCTGCCAGCACGWAGGCATTGAGCGGCGCCACTTCCGACGGCTTGAGCACGACCGTGCAGCCCGCGGCCAGCGCCGGCGCCACTTTCAGCGTGATCTGGTTGAGCGGGTAGTTCCACGGCGTAATGGCCGCGACCACGCCCACCGGCTCGCGAACCACCAGGGAATTGCCGACTTCTTCCTCGAACGCGAAGGTATCGAGCAGCTTGGCGGCCTGTGCCCAGTTGTAGACCGGGCCGCCCACCTGAATGGCCCGCGCCATCTTGATCGGCATGCCGACTTCGCCGGCGATCAGTTGCGCCAGTTCCTCGCTGCGCGCCTTCAGGCCCTCCGCAATCTTGCGGATATAGTCCGCGCGCACGCTGGGCGGCGTGGCCGACCAGCTGTCGAAGGCGGCTCGCGCTGCCTGGATGGCATCCTCGGCGTCACGCGCGTGGCCTTCGGGGATACGGCCCATGACGGCTTCGGTCGTGGAGTGGATGACGTTGATCAGGCCGGTACCGTGCGGGGCAATCCACTTACCGTTGATAAAGAGTTTGTCTCGTTGTTGCATGGCCACAGTTTTCAGTTGGGTGAATAGGCGGGTGCAAATTTTGTTACTTTTATGGTGCACCACATTGTAGTGCGCTTTGGCGACTCGTTTTTTTGCAGCGCGCCAGCAGCCCAAACAACGTGGCGATAATCGGCCGGCGAGCCGCATGGCGAAAAGTGCAGCACACAGTACTGCACTGGCCGGTCTATAACAATGGAGCGAGACATGACCGACCCGGTTTTTCATAAGACCGAGCAAGGCCAGGATGAAATCCGCACGCGCGCGCGCAAGCTGGACCATAAACTGCGCGCCTTGCTGCTGATCGTCAATGGCGAGCGCCGGCGCAGCGAGCTGCTGGCCCAGACCGGCGGCATGGGCGTGGGGCCGGAGAGCATCGACGCCCTGCTGGCTGCCGGGCTGATCCGCGCGGAGAATGCGCCACAGCCTGCGGCAGCGGATACCCGCCCCGCAAGCCCGCCAGCCAGCGTGGATCACCATGGCGATGCCAAGGCCGACAGCCTGTTCTCCATGTACAGCATGCGTGGTGCCAATGTGCCGTCATGGGACGACGCCTTGCCCGCGCCAGCCTCCCCGCAACCCGCGGGCGGCACTTACCAGCGGCTTTATCACTTCTATACCGATGTCATCGGCCATCACCTGGGCCTGCGCGGCTACCTGCTGCAAGTCAAGGTGGAAAAGGCCGGCAGCCCGGCGGAACTGGCGGCGCTGCGCGACCCGCTATACAGCGCCTTGCACAAGGCCAAAGGGGAGATTACCGCCGGCGCCATCATCGACCAGCTCGACAGGATGGTGCGCGACGACGGGCATGCATCGGCCTGAGTGGCCGCAATGGCTCCCGGCCGCAAAAACAAGAAGGGCCGCGCTTGGCGGCCCTTCTTGTTTGCCCGAGGCTTTTGCTGCTTAGTCGTTGATACCCTGCGATTCCAGGTACTCGTCATACGTACCCAGGTAATCGGTCAGCGTGCCGTCGTTGCGCACTTCGATCACGCGCGTGGCCAGGCCGCTCACGAACACACGGTCGTGCGAGACGAAGACCAGCGTGCCGGTGAACTTGTCCAGCGCGATCTGCAGCGATTCGATCGATTCCATGTCCATGTGATTGGTCGGCTCGTCGAGCGCCAGCACATTGTGGCGGCCCAGCATCAGCTTGCCCCAGATCATGCGGCCCTTCTCGCCGCCGGACAGCACCTTGACCGACTTCTTGATGTCGTCGGCCGAGAACAGCAGGCGGCCCATGGTGCCGCGCAGCGACTGGTCGTCGTCGCCGGCCTGGGTCCACTGGCTCATCCAGTCGATCAGGTCGCGGTCGACCGGGAACTCCTCGAAGGTGTCCTGCGGCATATAGCCGACATTGGCGTTCTCGGCCCACTTGATGGTGCCGCGATCGACTTCCACGCCGCCCTTGACGGTGCTGCCCAGCAGGCTGCGCAGCAAGGTGGTCTTGCCGGCGCCGTTCTCGCCGATGATGGCCACGCGCTCGCCGGCCTGGATCGCCATCGACAGGTTGTTGATGACCTTGCGGTCGTAGGTCTTGGTGACGCCTTCCGCTTCCACCGCCAGGTTGTGCAGCTTCTTGTCGAACTCGAAGCGGATGAAGGGATTCTGGCGCGACGACGGCTTGATGTCCTCGACCTTGATCTTGTCGATCTGCTTCAGGCGCGAGGTGGCCTGGCGTGCCTTGGACTTATTGGCCGAGAAACGGCGCACGAAGTCCTGCAGTTCGCCGATACGCTCCTTGGCACGGCTGTTGGCCGCCAGTTGGCGTTCGCGCGCCTGCATGGAGGCTTCCATGTAGTCGTCGTAGTTGCCCGGGTAGACCTTGAGCGTGCCGTAGTCCATGTCGGCCATGTGCGTGCACACGGAGTTCAGGAAGTGGCGATCGTGGGAGATGATGATCATGGTGGAATTGCGCTCGTTGAGCACTTGTTCCAGCCAGCGGATCGTATTGATGTCGAGGTTATTGGTCGGCTCGTCGAGCAGCAGCACGTCCGGGTTCGAGAACAGGGCCTGTGCCAGCAGCACGCGCAGCTTCCAGCCCGGCGCCACGTTGCTCATGGTGCCCTGGTGCTGGTCGGTGGGGATGCCCACGCCCAGCAGCAGCTCGCCGGCACGTGCTTCGGCCGTGTAGCCGTCGTACTCGGCATACTTGGCCTCCAGCTCGGCGGCCTTCATGTAGTCTTCGTCGGTGGCTTCCGGGTTGGCGTAGATCGCGTCGCGCTCGGCGGCGGCGGCCCACATCTCGGTGTGGCCCATCATGACCACGTCCAGCACGCGCATGTCTTCATAGGCGAACTGGTCCTGGCGCAGCTTGCCCAGGCGCACGCCCGGCTCCAGCATGACGGTGCCGGCGGACTGCTCGAGATCACCGCCGAGGATCTTCATGAAGGTGGACTTGCCGCAACCGTTCGCGCCGATCAAGCCGTAGCGGTTGCCCTCGCCGAACTTGACCGAGATATTCTCGAACAACGGCTTGGGGCCGAACTGCATGGTGATGTTTGCGGTAGAAAGCACGTCTGGGACCTTGTATGGATGATGAGGCGCGGGACTTGCCGCGCTTGCCTCGGGCTGCCGCCCTGCTGATGGCTGCGCAAATGGCTGTGCGAATTGCTAATTGCCAATTGCTTAGCCTGGCTTGCTTAGCTGCATGAACGGCACAAAGCCAGGCATGGCAACCTGGCGGCGCGTTGGCGCGGGGCCCGGGCAGGGAAATCGGGAAACAACCGGCGATTTTACCACTGGCGGGCAAAGGAACGAAGCGATAAGCCTCAGATGCGGGCGCAAGGCGCCGCTTTCAACACCGGGTAACCCGACAGCGACAGCGAAAACCCGTCCGCACGTGCGCTCAACTGCGCCTGCCCTCCCACCGGCAGGGTCAACTTGCGCGGGCAGTGGCCGAACGGCAGGCCGGTGAGGACCGGCACCGACAAGCGCTCCTGCATGTACGCCACCACGGCGGGCAGGTCGTAGCCGTTGTCGTAATCCGTCACGCGGTAATTGGAAAAGTCGCCCAGCAGGATCGCGCGCTGCGCGCCGAGCACGCCAGCCTGGTCCAGCTGCAGCAGCATGCGCTCGACCCGGTAAGGCGGCTCGTTGACGTCTTCCAGGAACAGGATGCCGCCCTGCACCGCCGGCATGAACGGCGTGCCCAGCAAGCTGCACAGCATCGCCATGTTGCCGCCCCACAGCGTGCCCGACAACGCGCCCGTAAAAGGCTGGCCGCCAGCCTGCGGCGCATCCACGTCGATGGTGTAGGCCGGATCGCGCAGCACGCCGTTGAAGTGCTGCCACATGAACGGATCGACCACGTCCGCGCCAAAATCCGCCAGCAGCATCGGACCGGCAAAGGTAACGCCGCCAGTGGCCGCCAGGTACGCCAGCTGGAAGGCCGTGAAATCGCTGTGGCCGACGATGGGCGTCTGGCTGGCGCGCGCCTGCTCGGCAATGCGGGCAAAGTCCACCTGCTCCAGCAGCCGTGCAATACCGTAGCCGCCGCGCACAGCCAGCGTCAGCTCGTGCGCCGCGCCGGTGCCGATGGCATGCAGGTCGGCCAGCCGTTCGGCATCGCTGCCGCCAAAGCGCAGGTAGCGGCGCGCCAGCACATCCGGGTTGCCGACATGAAAGCCCTGCCCTTTGAGCCAGGCGCAGCCGCGCGCGGCGATGGCGACGTCGTGCGGATAGCCGGAAGACGCAATCAGGCGGACTTCGGTGGCTGGCGTGGGCGTAGGCGTGGGCTGGCTCATGCGTCGGGGTTCTGGTTTGGGTCGGTGTCGGTGTCGGTGTCGGTGTCGGTGTCGATGGAGGCAGCAGGCGCGGCAGCGGCGCAATGCGCGCAGGCAGGCGCATCGCTGGCCCCCACGGCCTGCGCGGCTTCTTGCCCGGCTTCTTGCGCCGCCTTCTGCGCGGCCTTCTGGGCCCGGCGCCTGCCGCCGAAGAAATCCTTCAGCATCCGCGAGCACTCGTCGGCCATCACCCCGCCGGCAATGGTGGTCTGGTGATTGAGCTGCGCCTGCTCGAACAGGTTCAGCACACTGCCCGCGGCGCCGGTCTTGGGATCGCTGGCGCCAAACACCACGTGACGAATCCGCGCATGCAGGATCGCGCCGCTGCACATCACGCAGGGTTCCAGCGTCACGTACAGCTCGCACTCCGGCATGCGGTAGTTGCCGATCACGCGGGCAGCGGCGCGCAGCGCCTGCATTTCAGCATGCGCGGAAGGATCGACCGAGCGGATCGGCAGGTTGTGGCCGCGCGCGATGATGGTGTCGTTCCACACCACGACCGCGCCCACCGGGACTTCGCCAGCGGCTTCGGCCAGGCGCGCTTCGTCAAGCGCGGCCTGCATATAGCGGCGATCGCGCGCAAGCGCAGGATCCATGGAAAGATCCGGGCTTGCCAGGCTGGCCTCGGGCGGCAGGGTCGGCTCGGTCATCGCGGCTGCGTCATGCGGCGAGTCAGTCCTGCGCCGGCAGGCTGAAGGCAGCGCTGACCTCGGCCCAGCAGTTCGGGGTCTCGAACAGCACCAGGCGGGTGAGCTGCAACTGGTGCCCGAAGCAATCCTTGAACACCGGGGCCAGCATGTCAAAGGCGATCTGCGCCAGGTTCTCCACGGTCGGGATGGCATCGAGCACCACCGTCTTGTGCCCGTCCATGGTCTGCAGGAAGTTCAGCAGCGCGGTATCGCCGCGATGGATCAGGAAAGCGTGGTCCCACTTGGACACCAGGTGTTCCGTGGCCAGCGCCTTGATATCGCTGAAGTCCAGGATCATGCCCTCGTCCGAGGCGCCGGCGCGATGCAGCACCTCGCCCGACAGCGTCAGGTCCAGGCGATAGCGATGGCCATGGATGTTGCGGCACTGGCCGCCATGGTTGGGAATGCGGTGGCCGGAGTCGAACTCCAGACGGCGGGTAATGGAAACTTGCTTGTTCATGTGGGCCAATGGGTGCCGAGGTGTGCCGGTGCGTACCGGCGCGATTTGCGCGATTTGCCTACCGGATGCCGAGCAGCTTGTGGGTCTGCAGCGAAAGGCGCCAGAGCGGACGGCGCTGGCAGAACTCCACCGCCAGCGCGGTATTTTGCCGTGCCAGCGGGCCGTCCATGGCCTGCACCAGGAAATAGCGGAAATCAAGGCGCTCGTATGCGGCGAAATCCTGGCCATCCTGCGGGATCACCACCTTGAGTTCGTCGCCGCGCCTGACCACCAGTTCGGAGCCCATCTTGGGGCTCACGCAAACCCAGTCGATGCCCTCGGGCACCGGCAATGTGCCATTGGTCTCGATGGCGATCTCGAAGCCGCGCGCATGCAGCGCGTCGATCAGCGGCGCATCCAACTGCAGCAGCGGCTCGCCGCCCGTGCAGACCACCAGCGGACGCCCGGCGCCGCTGCTATCCACAGCCTGTGGCCACTGGGCCGCTACCTTGTCGGCGAGCGCCTCGGCGGTGCGGTACTTGCCGCCCTCGGTGCCATCGGTGCCAACGAAGTCGGTGTCGCAGAACTGGCAGACCGCGCTGGCACGGTCTTCCTCGCGCCCACTCCAGAGATTGCATCCGGAGAAGCGGCAGAACACGGCTGCGCGGCCCGCGTTGGCGCCTTCGCCCTGCAGTGTGTAGAAGATTTCCTTGACGGCGTAAGTCATGCTGGCTGGTAAAGCTCTGGTAGCTCTTGTAGGTCGTGCTGTGGGTGGTGCAGTGAGGCAGTCGGTGCAGGCGCGCGGCGAATGCCGGGCGGGCAACTGGCGACGCGTGGCGACTATTGGCCAGGAAACTGCGGCGAACTCGCTATTTTCGCACAGGAGCGCAATCCGCTCCAGCCGCCTCCTTGATTTCCCCTATTGCCAAGGCCACGCTCAGGCGCTGGCGCTTGGCCCGCCGGCCTAAAGTTGCGCCCAAGCCGCCTCGCGCAGCTTGCCGCCAACAAAATCCAGGAAGCTGGCGATGCGCGCCGAAAGCTGGGTGTTGAGGTAATAGACCGCGTTGATCGACTGACGTTCGTCGATGGTGTGCGCCATCAGCACCTGCACCAGGTCGCCGCGGCGCCGGTCCGCGTCGGTCATGAAATCCGACAGGCAGACCAGGCCCTCGCCCGCCAGTGCCAGCTGGCGCAGGGTTTCGCCGCTCGATGCCGACAGATGCGGCGTGATCTGCACCTCTTCGCCCACGGCGCCGCGCAGGGGCCAGCGATTGAGCGATTCGGGCTGGTTGAAGCCGATCAGGCTGTGCCCGGCAAGGTCCGCCACGCTTTCCGGGCGGCCCCGCGCCTTGAGATAGGCTGGGCTGGCCAGCACGCGCACACGGCTGCTGGCCAGCGCGCGGGCATGCAGGGTGGAGTCCCGCAGCGCGCCGATACGGATCGCCACGTCGGTACGATGCTCGAGCAGGTCGATGATCTGGTCGTTGGTATTGAGCTCCAGCTCGATTTCCGGATAAGCCCGGCGGAATTCCCCGACCAGCGGCACGATCGCGTGCAGCATGAAAGGGGACGCCGCATTGACCCGCAGCCGCCCCGCCGGCCGCTGGCGGCGCACGGCCATCTGCTCCTCCGCCAGTTCCACCGAAGCCAGGATCGCGCGCGCGTGGGCCAGCAGTGCCTCGCCCTCCTCGCTCAGCGCCAGCCGGCGCGTGGTCCGGTGCAGTAGGGTGGTGCCCACCTTGTCTTCCAGGCGGCTCAGCGCACGGCTGATGCCGGAGACGGTCTGCCCCAGTTGCTCGGCCGCAGCCGTGATGGAGCCGCTGTCCACCACGGTGGCAAAGGCCTGCAGTTCTTCGAGTGTGATCTTCATTGTTGAATACTAATCAAATATCTTATCCAGATCACCCACTTAATCTGCAAGAAAGACAGCGGCAAACTGCGTCCATCCTAATTCCGGACGCTCCTGGAGCCCACCATGCCCATTGCCCTGTTCGCGCTGACCATCAGCGCGTTTGCCATCGGGACCACCGAATTCGTCATCGTCGGCCTGATCCCCACCATCGCCGCCGATCTGCACATCACGCTGCCATCGGCCGGCCTGCTGGTGAGCCTCTATGCGCTCGGCGTGGCCATTGGCGCCCCGGTGCTGACCGCCCTCACCGGCCGCCTGCCGCGCAAGGCGCTGCTGGTATCGCTGATGGCCCTGTTCACGCTGGGCAACCTGCTGGCGTGGAAGGCGCCCGGCTACGAATCGCTGATCCTGGCGCGTATCCTGACCGGCCTGGCCCACGGGGTGTTCTTCTCGATCGGGTCCACCATCGCCACCAGCCTGGTGCCGAAGGAAAAGGCCGCGAGCGCCATCGCCATCATGTTCACCGGCTTGACCGTGGCGCTCGTCACCGGCGTGCCGCTGGGCACCTTGATCGGCCAGCATTTCGGCTGGCGCGAGACCTTCCTCGCGGTGTCGGCGCTCGGCCTGGTCGCCCTTGTCGGCAGCGTGATGTTTGTCCCGGCCAATATCCGCCACGGCGCCCCCGCCTCGTTGCTGCAACAAGCCAAGGTGCTGGCCGAGCCGCGCCTGCTGCTGGTCTACGCCAAGACCGCGATCGGCTATGGCGGCTCGTTCATCCCCTTCACCTTCCTCGCCCCCATCCTGCAGGACGTATCGGGCTTCAGCGCCAGCGCGGTCGGGCTGGTGATGCTGGTGTACGGCGTGTCGGTCGCCGCGGGCAACATCTGGGGCGGCCGCCTGGCCGACCGCCACGGCCCCATTGCCGCGCTCAAGATCGTGTTCCTGCTGCTGTCCATCGTGCTGTTTGCGCTGACCTTCACCGCGCCGCACCGCTGGCTGGTGGTTGCGACCGTGCTGGCCTGGGGCGCCGTTGCCTTCGGCAATGTGCCGGCGCTGCAGGTCTATGTGGTCAAGCAGGCGGAGCGCCATGCGCCGGGTGCCGTCGATGTGGCATCGGGCCTCAATATCGCCGCCTTCAACCTGGGCATTGCCGGCGCGGCCTGGGCCGGCGGCCTGATCGTGACCCATTTGGGCCTGATGCATACACCGTGGATTGGCGCGCTGGTGGTACTGGCGGCGCTTGGCCTGACCGCGCTGAGCGGGCGCCTGGACCGGCTGGAGCAACACCCCTTGGGCGAGCGCAAGCTGGCCGCCGCCAGGGCCTGACCCCGGCGCATCACGCCTGTGCCAGCACGGATGGACACACCGCCGCGCCGCTTCGGGCCGGGATAGGGTAACAGGCTTTGCACCCCGGTCACCGTCAGGCCGGCGCCGATCTCGATCAGGACAGGCCGAGATAGTCGCGCTTGCCCACCGGCACGCCCTTGTGGCGCAGGATGTCGTAAGCCGTGGTCACGTGAAAATAGAAATTCGGCAGCACAAAGCCCAGCAGGTAGGACTTGCCGTCGAACGTGACGGGCTCGGGGCGCAGCTTGAGCTCGATGGTGCGCGTTTCGCTGCCCTCGAGCTGGGCGGGCTGGATGGTATTCAGGAAGGCCACCGTCCTGGCGATGCGCTCCTGCAGTTCCGGAAACGTGGTTTCGGTGTCGGCAAAGGCTGGCATCTCGATGCCAGCCAGCCGCGCCGCGCAACCCTTTGCGGTGTCGCTGGCGCGCTGCACCTGTGCGGGCAGCGGGTCCATGTCCGCCACCAGGCGGGTCTGGATCAGGTCGGCCGGGTCCATGCCCTGCGCCTGTGCGAATGCGGCGCCTTTGTCCAGGATGGCCGACAAGCTGCCAAAAGCCCGGATAAAGGCTGGAATCGATACTTCATACATCGAGAGCGACATGGGGGTGTCCTTGGTTGTGATTGCCAGACGCGGCATCCCGCCGGCGGGCGAATTGCGCCGCGGCGGGTTGCGCGACACGGCGAGGATAAACCTTCCGGCGGTTTCTCGCCGGCCGGCCCGTTCAATCCCGGCAAGGGCCGGCGCCCAGCGGGGCCCTTGATTCTTGATTTAAGATATCCCTCCCCTCCGGATGAGCGCACATCGCCTCGACGACATGAACGCCCCCTTTCCGATTCGCAAGGAGTGTCCGCCAGGCGCCTGCACATGCGGTCGCGAGGCGTTGCTGGACGACCCGCAATCCGACATGCGGATCCTGAGGCTGACCCGGGAAGAGGAAAAGCGACTGATCGCCCGCCTGGAAAGCCTGTCGAGCCTTGCCGAGCTCAAGGACATGGAAAAGCGCATGCATGCGCAACTGGGCATCGTCCTGACGATCACACCTAGCATCCACGAAGTGCGCACGGTGCGCGGCATCAACATCCAGGTGGAAGAGCAAACCGGGCTGTGCCGCAAGACCAAGCAGGCGATTCCCGCGGCGATACGCCGTTGCCTTGAGGCAAAGCCGGATATGGCGTACGCGATCCTGAATGCGCACGACTTGCTGGGCGGCGCCTGAGGCCTCTTCCCCCCTTCCCTCACTCCACTCCTCATTCCGCCACGATCTTCCTGTCGCTGGCGATGTGCTTCCACTGCGCAAGATCCTGCCTCATGCGCGCGCCGAATTCGGACGGACTCATTGCCTTGGGCGCCGAGCCGTCCGGTTCAAGCACGATGCGCACATCCTGCGACGCAGCGATCTCATTGATCTCGCGGTTCAGCCTCTGGACCAGCGGCGCGGGCGTGCCGGCAGGTGCGAGGACGCCGACCCAGATCTCGATCCCGTAGCCTGGCACCGATGCCGCCAGCGACGGCAACTCGGGAAACGCCGGGTTCGGCCGCTGCGAGGTCACCGCCAGCGCCCGTACCTTGCCGGACTTCAACTGCGTCACCAGCGAGCTGTAGTTGGACATCATGACGTCGATCTGCCCCGCGGCCAGATCGATCATCGCGTTGGAAGCCCCTTTGTACGGGACATGCATCATCTGGACTTTCGAGATGTCGCACAGCAATTCCGTCGCCAGTTGCGCCAGCGAACCGATCCCCGCCGAGCCGTAGGTGAGCGCGCCCGGCTTGGCGCGCGCCGCCGCGATCAGCTCGGCCGGCGACCTGATCTGGGTCGAGGACGAGACCGCCAGCAACAGCGGCCCCTCGGCGACCATGGACACTGGCGCAAACGCGGCAAGCGGATCGTAGGGCGAACGAGGCTGGGTGGCGGCAGCGGTCAGGAAGGTCGACGACGTCAGCAGCAGCACGGACCCGTCCCGTGGCGCCTTGGCAACCGAATCGGCGCCAACGACGCCTGCCGCACCCGGCTTGTTTTCCACGATGACCGTAGTCCCCAGGCGCTTTGCCAGCCCCGGCGCGATCGCACGCGCGATCACGTCATTGCTCGCGCCCGCCGAAAACGGCACGACAATTCTTATCAAAGGCGGCACCTTGGCATCGGTCTGGGCCGCGGCCATGGTTACCACGGACATCGCGGCAAGCAACAGCGCAATGTGGGCTAACGTCTTTCGCATTCGGCGCTCCTATCTCAATGGGCAGCAACGGGTAGCAACGGGAGTAATCGGTAGAGCAGCATGGATGTCAGGATCCAGACCCCGGGTGGACACCCGGGGTCCCGTGGAATCCGGCGATGTCCTGCCTAGGCCGGGATATCCAGGTCCAGCAGCGGCGCGTACTGCTGGGCGCCAAAGATGTYGCCATCGCCGGCGCTGCCGCTGGGCCGGGTGCGATAGATCGTGAACTTGATGGCGTACGCGGGATCGTATTCGACGAAATCCGAGATCCGTTCGACCGGAATCCCATAGAGCGCGGCCATGCTTTCCCGGCTCAGCGCGCGCGAGCGCTTGACGCGTTCGTACTCGGCCGCCTCGCGAAAGATGATGTCGAAGGTGATCTTGTTGACCCCCGCGTTCTTGCTGCGGATGGTCTTGGCGAGTTGATGCAGTTTTTGCGTTGTCATTGCTGTCGTCGTAGTCATCGTAGCCGTTGTCGTCGTCGTTGCCATATGCGGCGCCCGTCTCAGACGCCAACTTCAATGAGGTGGGTGGGGAACAGCGCCATGGGGTCTTGCACCTCCACCGTGTGGTTCAGCGTCCAACGGTAGGCCGCGCTGGCGTGCAGGACTTCGTCCAGCGGGAACGACACCGAACCGGCCGTGCCTTTGACGTCAGGCAGCCGCGCATAGAACATCTGGCGCAAGCCGATCATCGTCACCTCCTCGGCCATCTCGCGGGTCGGGGCGACCCCTTGCACCAGCACGCAGAGCTCATGCCCCGGCCGGTCGCGCAGCGGCTCCAGCTCGCCCATCACGCCATCGCGGCCATACACGTTGTAGTGCAGTTGATAGCCGCTGTCGCCAAAACGCGTGCGCACCTGCTCGCGTGCCCACGCAATCACCCGGTCCACGTTGGCGATGGTGTAGGGGTCGCGGATGCCGCACAGGCCGACGAAGCGCTCGCCCACCTTCCCCGCGCCTTCCAGCTTGACCCGGACCGTTTCCGCCTCGATAAAGCGTGAGCCCGTGATGCGCGTGGTGCGATCGTCCACCTGCGCGTAGCGGCAATGCGTCATGTCCAGCCTGCCCCCGGCGACAAACTCCTCATACGGATTGGAGCGCTCGTACATCGCATGGCCGGATACGGAGGCGACGGTGCAGCGCTGCTCGGGATGCATCGCCGTGACCTGGACGTCCTCGTGCGAGATGACGCCCATCACGGTCTCCTTGCCGCCATAGGGCTCGGCGCAGAACGATGCGCACTCGAGCACCTTGCCTAGGTAGTAGGAATGATCGGCGGAAAAGCCGTGGTGCAGTGCCGGCGCGGCAAAGACCGCGGCATCCGAGCTGCGCCCGCCAATAATCACGTCGGCGCCCTGGCGCAGCAGCGCCACATAGGGATGGACGCCCGCCATGGCGACGATACGGTCGGTTGCATCGAGCTCGCTTTCGGTCAGGTCTGCAAAGCCATCGAGCCCGCTTACCGTCTTTCCGCGCCGCATTGACTCGCGAAGGAAAGCCTTGTCCACCTCGGAATAGAAGTAGCCGACCCGGAACTTCTTCAGGCCATGCTTGGCGGCCAGTTCGCCGATGATCCGCACGAACAGGTCCACACGGCTGTTCGACCCCGTGTCGCCGGCCGAACCGATGATCATCGGTACGCCGAGACGGCGCGACGCCAGCAGCATTTGCTCCAGATCGTGGCGTTGCCAGGCTTCGGGACTCGTCGAGGTGTCCGACCCCAGCGGCACCGGGCCCACGTCGTCGCTTCCCGAATCGGCCGCGATGTAGTCAGGGCCCGCCTCCACCCCCAACCCAAAGCTCTCGGTGCGCAACGGGGCGAAGCCGAGATGGCCATTAGGACAAATGATCTTCAGGGACTGCATGCAGTGTTCTCCAGATGGTGTCTTCCCCAAGCCGGGCTTGACGAATCATCTAGAGCAGATTGCATGCCACAGGGCGAATTTTGAAAATATCTTTATATTTCATAGATTTAGCGTAACGCCCTTCACCTTCCGCGTGATTCTCACGCGGAACAGGCGCCGCAATTGCGTGAAATTCACGCATCGTCCTCGTCGCTTCCGGCAGTCGGGGCCAGCAGGCCCAGCTTCATCATCTGGTGCCGCAAGGCATGCCGGCTCAACCCCAGTCTCTCGGCCACCGCACTGAGGTTCTGGTGGCACGACACCAGCGTCTGCTCGATCAGCGCACGCTGGAAGCGAGCCGTGGCCTCGTGATAGTCCTGCCCCGGCTCGGACCCGGCACGCCCGTTCATTGCATCCGGCTGCGCCACGGCATCGTCCAATGCGTCCGCAGGCCGCGCCACGTCCCGCAGGATGCGCGCCGGCAGGTGGCACGGCCGGATGCAATCGCCCTCCTCCAGCAGGCAGATGCGCTCCAGCAGGTTTTCGAGTTCACGCACATTGCCCGGCCACCGGTACGCGCGGAAAATGCGCTCCACCTCCGGATCCAGCCGCCGGAAATGGCTGCCGTACTGGGCGTTGTACTTCGCCAGCGTGTTGCTCGCGAGCAGAAAGATGTCGTCGCCACGCTCGCGCAGCGGCGGGATATTGATGGCGATCACCTGCAGCCGGTAATACAGATCCTCGCGAAACTTGCCGGCCTTGACCTCGCTCAGCAGGATCTTGTTGGTCGCTGCGATAAAGCGGGCGTCCACGCTGATGGGACGCACCGCGCCGACCCGCCGGAACCGCCGCGTGTCCAGCAGCGTCAGGATCTTGGACTGCATCACGGGATCCAGCTCGCGGACTTCGTCCAGGAAGACCGTGCCGCCATTCGCCGCCTCGATCAGTCCCTCCTTCCTGCTGACCGCGCCGGTAAACGATCCACGCTCATGGCCAAACAACTCGGATTCGAGCAACTGGGCGGGAATCGCAGCGCAATTGATATCGATGAACTCGCGCCCGGCCCGATTGGACTGCGCGTGGAGCATGCGCGCCACCAGGCTCTTCCCCGTCCCGGTCTCGCCATAGATCAGCACGGTGCTAGCCTGGCTGCGCCCAACGCGGGCGACCAGTTCACGCAGAGCGACGATGGAGGCATGCTCCCCAACAAGCTGCGGGCGAGAAGGTTCGTTCATCTTGGGATACGAGAGCCGGCCGCCCGGGTGGAGGACGCCCCGGCGGCCGGCGAGTTGAGGCCGATCATCTGCGCGGAAGATTAACCTATTCCGGCACGGCGACGGGGGGGCGGGCGGATGGGTGCATGCGCCAGGGGACAAACACCGCGGCGGCGAGCCGTGTTCAACGCACGGCTTGGGCCAGCATCGCTTCGATCTGCCGATCCTTCTCCTCCCACAGTTGCGTCAGCCAGCGATGAAACTCGCGGCGGAACGCGGCATCGCCATCGTAGTCACCGCTGCAGAATTCGACCGGGATCGGCAGTTCGCGAATGCGCACGACGACGCGTCCGGCCCGGCCGCAGGCTAGTTGCCAGAAACTGGGGGTGCCGTCGGGATAGACGATGCTCACGTCCAGCAGCGCGCGAAACTGCGTGCCCATCGTATTGAGCGCCAGCGCCAGTGCGCCGGCCTTCGGCTTGAGCAAGTGCCGGTAGGGTGAAGACTGGGCCCGGTGCTTGGCGGGGGTAAAGCGGGTGCCCTCGGCAAAATTCATTACGCTGGTCGGCACCAAGGCGAACTTGGCGCAGGCACGCCGCGTGGTCTCACGGTCTTGCCCGCGCAACTGCGGGCGCTTGCGCAGCGCCGCCTTGGAATGCCGGCGCATGAACGGAAAATCCAGTGCCCACCAAGCCAGGCCGATCACCGGCACATAGACCAGTTGCTGCTTCAGGAAGAATTTCAGCAACGGGATGCGCCGGTTCAGGATGCGCTGGAGCACGAAGATATCGACCCAGGAGCGGTGGTTGCAATTCACGAGATACCAGCCGGCATAGCGCAATTGGTCCACGCCTTCCACATCCCAGGGCTCGCGTTGCAGAAGGCCGATCCAGGCATCGTTGCAAGTGATCCAGGCAGTGGCGAGGCGATTGAGGACAGGGTCTATGCGTAACCGTACGGCGGGAAACGGCAATAGCAACTTCAACACCGCGAGGATGAAAAGCGGTGTGCACCAGAACAGTGTGTTCAGCGCCAGCAGCGACAAACTGAGCAGGCCGAGCATGGCGATTTCCTCGAATGAATGAAAAGAGCTCCGGAAACGAGCATGCCATGCATTCTGTCTTCTTGGCTTCGCAAAACAAGCATGATGAATGCGCATTTTAGAAAAGCCTGACCCAGATCAAGTGCCTTCCCGGCGACTGCTCTGAAGACTTGCCGAGCCAGGCAATCTGGTGCGGGCCAGTGGCGTGAAACGCCGGGCAGTGATTGTCAAACGGTGGCAATCAGGGCATCCCGACATGCCCGCTGTGCCCAGCCTCCCGCCGATCCGGGTGCCGGGGTGGCAGCCCGCCCGTGGCCATGACATGGCGGAAACACCGCACAGCGCGCAGCAGTTGCAGGCCGAGCCAGACGTTGGCAGCCGCGAACAGCACGCCACCGGGCCAAGCCAGCCATCGCGGCGCCAGTGGCAGCGCCAGCAGCAGGACATAGGCGAGCAGCAGCAAGTTGGCTTGCCAGCGCTGCTGCCCGGGTGAAATCATCGCTTGCATGGCGGGGATCCGGGCCGGCAGTGGCAACCGGCGGCGCAAATGCAGCCAGATCAGGAAAGGCACGATCTTGCCAGTCATCGCCGTTACCGGCAGCACCCCGCATCCGACCAGCACGGCGCATCCTATCCACCACGGGATCGCGACGGCCGTTGGCAGGGCGATGGCCGCCAGCGACAACGCCACCGCGCCCAGGGCGCTCGCGCAGGCGGCCGCCCAAAGACGCCAGCCGGGATCATGGCGGCGCCGCGCACGCAGCATGCCGCCCAATCCGAATGCCGAGAGTGTCCCCAGGAGCAGCAGAAGAGGCGCCGCGCCGGCGCCGGCGCGCTGCGGCAGATCGATCACCGCGCCGCTATAGCCCAGCAGAAGCAACCAGATTCCCCAGGGCAAGAAGCGCTCCAGGCCGGCAGGCAGGCGCCTGGTCTGCCAGAACATCGGCACCACCGTGGTCGCGACACCGGTCGCGAGCGTGGCCAGCCAGCCAACCAGCCCCCAGGCGACATGCAGTTGCAGCAGCGGCCCCAGCGCTAGCTGCCATTGCCCGCCAAGCACGCCAGCCAGCGCCGCGCCGGTCGTGACCGTCGCGATCAGCGCCGCGCCTATGCCTGCCAGGGTGCGCGTGGTGGCGTCCACGGCAACCACGCGCGCGCCCGCCCGCAGCAATGCCAGTCCGACCAGGCTGAGAAAAGGCGCCCCCAGCATGATGGCCACGCGAAAGCCGAGTGGTCGGCCAGCAAGGAATCCACCTGCCAGCGCGAGCGCGGTGCTCCCTCCTGTCAACGCGACCCAGGGTGCCAGTCCGGCAGTCCCGCGTATGCGCACCCCGGCGACCACCGGCATCATCTGGAACAGTGCCCCCAGCATGACGGGAACCAGCATCCCCAATGCGAGCAGATGGACCGCCGCCAGCACGGTTGGGGAGAACCGGGATGGCAGGCCGTCCGCGGAGCCGAAGGCCAGCAGCAAACCCGCGGCGGCGCCAAGCCATGGCGCCGGCAGCAGGCAGCCAAGGACCACCGATGGGCCGGGGGCATTCTCGTATTTCAGGTGCGCGGTCTTCATGCTCGCTGCCATGCCGCAAGATGCTCTCGGGATAGGGGATGTGGCGCACAGGGGTCCTCGCAGATATCGGAAGGGGAAAGTGGTCTCGGCATCGTGTCAATCTCCGCGCTTAGGCAAGTGGGGGGCGGGCAGCGGCTGCCCTGCCCTCGCTGTCAATCTTGGCGCAGCCATGCTAGCCGCCAAAGACCGGCGCTGTCCTTGATCGCGGTAAAGCGTTGCACTACTGGCGAAGGGGCGAAGGCCGCCAGCGGGCCATCACCGCGACTGCTTGCGCTATCTCAAAAAGGCGCGCCGCGCTTCGGGCGATACTTGAAACCAGACCAGTCTGTCCGCGCCTGGCCGAACCCGGCAGCGGGCGATTGGCGATGGCCTGGCCAGGCCAACCCGGAGCGCGACAATGTTTTCTCCCATCGCCAGTCTTCCTGGCTTCGATTCACCGATTGAGATGCTGCTGGCCTGCCACGACAAGGTGCGGCGTTTCGCCGGCCTTTGCCCCAGGCTGGAACAGCATGTGGCGCTGCACGGCGCGGATGAAGAGGCACGAGCCGCCGCCGCCAGCGTGCTGAGGTACTTCCAGCTGGCTGCGCCGCTGCACCACGCGGACGAGGAGGAGGACCTGTTTCCCGCACTGCGCGAGCTGGGTGATGCCAGCTTGACTGCGCGAATTGACGAGCTCGATGCCGAGCATGGGCACCTGGGCGAGCTGTGGTACTGCGTGCAGCCCTGGCTGGAGGCGATGTCGCAAGGGGCAAGGCACCCTGCCCCGCCAGAGCTCGGCGCGTTCGCCACCCTCTATCCCGAGCACGCATCGCGGGAGGAGCGCGAGGTTTATCCTGCAGCCGTCCGGCTGCCGCCCGATCGCCTTGCCGGAATTGGCCAGCGCATGGCGCAAAGAAGAGGCGCCCGCTAGTGACCGCGCGCAGCCATCCGTGCGTCACGTCATTTGCGGCGAAGCTTCCCAGCCAAGGCGGGATGACTTGATCTGCCACAAGATCCGTTTGGGCCTGGCGTGGAATCCTACGGGCTACAAGCCTGTCGTGGCGCTCCGGATACGCAACCATGTTCCCGCCCCGCGCGGCCGGTTTGCCCTGGAGGCTTGCTCCGATGGATTGACAGATGCAACTACCCCCACTGAGGCACGCCATGCGCCACAAACTTAACCTCGATGGACTGCTTGGCAGCTTGCCGCTGTTCCGGAACCTCGATGCAACCCAGTTGGCCGAGCTTGCGGGTTCCTGCCATGAGGTCAGAGTCCCCAAGCACAGCCATGTCTTCCGGCGCGGCGACGCGGCTCCAGGTCTATATGTCGTTGCTGTTGGCCAGATCAAGCTGGCCCTGCCGTCGGCGCACGGCAATCCCGAGAAAGTCGTCGAGTTCTTTGGCCCCGGCGAGGCATTTGGGGAGGCCGTCATGTTTCTTGACCGCCCCTACCTGGTGGATGCCCAGGCGCTCGAAGACACGCTGCTTATCCTGCTCGACAAAAAGGATATATTCGCCGCCATCGATCACGACCCGTCCTTTGCGCGCCGCATGCTTGCCGGGCTGTCGATGCGTCTGCATGCCCTGGTGCAGGATATCGAGACGGTGAACCTGCACAACTCGCAGCAAAGGGTGATCGGCTACCTGCTGAACGGGCCGCGAGAGGGTAACCTGACGCGCTTTGCCGTCAACAAGAACCTGATCGCCTCCAAGCTGGGGCTGTCGCCGGCCACGCTCTCGCGCACCCTGCAGCGGCTCAGCGAAGCTACCTTGATCAGCGTGGCCGGCCCCGAAGTCTTGATTCACGATATCCAGGCGCTTCAGCGCCGGTTTGCCGGAGGCTAAACGCCTCATGGCGGTGCCGAACCCGAAGCGGAATCCATGCGATGCGCCTTACCACCATGACCGACTACGCGCTACGGCTGCTGATCTACGTGGCGCGGCATCCAGACCGGATGTGTACCAACAGCGAAATCGCGCAGGCTTACGGCATCTCCAGGGCCCACTTGGTCAAGGTGACGCACAAGCTGAGCCGCCAAGGGTGGATCGCGACCGTGCGCGGCAGAGGCGGTGGCATGCAGCTGTCATCCGGGCCAGGGAGCATCAATCTAGGCGACGTGGTTCGCAGCGTGGAGCCGGATTTCGATCTGGTTGCCGGCCTGGCCGACGGCAGCGCCCGCAAGTTCGCGAGCGACGAGCATCTTTGCTGCGTCATGGATGGCGCTCGCAGGCGTTTCCTGCAGCATCTTGAAAGCTATACCCTCGCCGACGTGCTGGCGCGGGCGTTCCCGGCCGCGCCACATGCCGCCGCAGTCGCGGTGAATCCGCTCGGAAATTGAGGGCATCGCAACTGGCGCCGACGTGGCCACATGCCGGCGGCGTCTGGTGGCACGATCAGGGCTGCCGGGAACGCGGCGCCGCGCGGACTCGCCATGCCCGCGCCGCGGCGGCCATGACGGCAATGAAGACCAGGATGGCAGCAACGTTGCCCGTCGCCGCCACGGCCTTGACTGCCGGCGACTGGTGGCCAAGGCTCAGCCGTGCGGCCAGCGAAAGGTGCAGCATGGCAAGCGGCACATAGAAACTGTTGCCGAACCGCAGCTTGATGCGCGTGATCGCCGGCAGGATGACAGGCGCATGTGCCATCACCATGCTGACGATGAAGCCCAGTCCCAGCGCATGGAGCGCCGCGTCGCGCCAGGGCCACCCCGCCGCGGTGCCCGCCCACGCCACGCCGGCCACCAGCAGCCAGGCGTAGCCCAGCAGCAGGCAGACCGCCATGTAGCGGCTCAGTCCGGGGCTGCGCACCGTACGGCGCGCAATGTCGAACAGTGCCAGCCAGGCGGCAAGCAACACCAGCGATGCACCATACACGACACCCCCGATCCTTCCCGCGTTCCCTTCCAGCGCCGAGCCGGCAGCGCCTAGCACAAGCGCCGCCAGAATGGCAAGCAAGGCCGCTTGCGCGCCGGGTCGGCGGCGCATCAGGCGTGTCATTTCAAGCCGCTCGGCGGCCACCGTGACAACCAGGAAAATAAAATACCAGGCGTTGACCGAGGCCAGCCAGCGGCCTGAGGCCAGCCCCGCGCTGCCGGCCAGCCAGGCGACCGAGGCAACCAGCAGCAAGGCGGTATGGGCAGCCGCCTGGCGCCGCAGCACCGCCACGCTGACGCCCACGAACACCAGCGCACCCGCCGCCATGGCCCACGCGCCAGCGGCAGGAAATCCCGCCACCATCAGCAGCGCACCCAGCCCCGACGCCACCGGCGCGGCGAAGGCGGCGGGACGGCCGAGCGCCACCGCGCGCTCGATGCCGATGACCGTGCCGAAGAAGCCGCCAGTCATCAACGCACCGTGGAATAACAGCGCTTGCCAAGGCAGCTTGTAGCCGTCTGCCCCGGGCAGCGCCACGCCGGCGCGCAACAGACCGCCGAGCATGCCCGCGAGCAACGCGATTGCCGCCAGCAGCAGCACCGCCAGCCGAGGCCAGGTCTTGCGCTGGCGCCCTTGCGCGCCACGCGCGGCCGCGCTCACCATCCCATGGCGTGCTTTGCGCTGGCGCTCATGCGCTCTGGCGTCCATGGGGGCTCCCAGCATAATTCCAGTTCGATCGAGTACCCCAGCGGCATCACGCCTTCAAGCTCGAGCTGGACGTCGTCCAGGATCATGTCGGCCACCGGGCATGCGGCGGACGTCATGGTCATCGAGACATGGACTGTGCCCTCCGATACGGTGACGGCGTAGATCAGGCCAACGTCAAGGATGCTTAGCGCTAGTTCCGGATCCACCACGCGGCGCAGGGCTTCCCTGATCGGCATGCGCCACGCCTCTGGACCCTGGTAATCGAACCTGTCCGTCGCGTTCGAACTTTGTCTGGTGAGCATGCTGGCCTCCTTGCGCATTCCCGTTGGTTTCCTGTTGGTTTCCAGTTGGTTTCCTGTCACGCGTCATCCCATCGTAGTACGGACCACGCTGGCTGCGTGGCCCCTACCCGCCGATCGATTGACATAGCGCAATGCCGACGCTTCCGTCACGCCTTGCGCAGCGTGAAACTGCTGAAGTGCGATGCCAGCCGGTCGATATCGCGGCGGTCAAGCGAGGCGCTCGCGCCGCTGCCGCGGCACGCCTGCAACGCCCAATGCGTCACGCCAAGCGCGGCGATTCTCTGCGCCAGCGCATGCAGCTCGGCGATATCGAACAGGCCGGCGTGCCAGGTGGTGCGGCACTCGCCGGCCACGCCGCTGGCAAGCCACCGGCGCAGCGATTCCCAAGCCCTCTCCCCGCTGCCCGGCACCCGTGTCATGGCGTCATAGCGATGCAGGGGTGCCTTGAGATCGAGGCCGATCCAGTCCAGCCGGGGCAGGATGGCGGCCAGGCGATCGGGGTACATGCCGGCGGTGTGCAGCGCGACCTCGAAGCCCCTGGCCCGCACGTCCGCGATGGCGCCGGCCAGGGCCGCCTGCAGCGTTGGCTCGCCCCCGGAAAACACCACGCCGTCGAGCAGGCCCTGCCGCGTTTGCAGGAAGGCCAGCACGTCCGTCCAGGCGACGGCGGACGGTGCGCCGGCATCCAGCAGGTCCTGGTTGTGGCAATAGCCGCACCGCCAGGGACAGCCCTGGCAGAACACGACGGCGGCCAGACGGCCGGGGAAATCGATCGTGGTCAGCGGCGTCATGCCGCCAACGCGCAACGTGGCCGAGTCGTGCCGGCGCCGGGCCGCCGCCGCGCGTACGTCAGGCGTCGGTGGCATGGGGCTGCGTGAAGAAGCGCCGCTCGCGGTGCTCGCCCTGCTTGCCGGTGTTGAAGCTGGAGACCGGCCGGTGGTAGCCCATCACGCGGGTCCAGACCTCGCAGGGTTGCCGCTCCTCGTCGCGCAGCACGGCGCTGCAAGGTTGGGATGGCGTGGATGGCGAGGATTGAAATTGGTGAGTCGATTGGTGCGTCATCAGATTTACTCCGTCTTGAGAGTGGGTTGAAAAAACAAGGGCACGAGAAGAACGGCTGATCCTGGTCAAGCGGCGATCCGGTCCCGCTTGCGCGCGAGGATCTCTTCATCGCAGCGCGGCCAGAACGGATGCTCGCCGGCGAGGTAACCGTGCGTGGGGCAGATCGAGAACGTCGGCGTCACCGTGATGTACGGCAGGCGAAAGCGCGTCAGCGCGCGCCGCACCAGTTCGCGGCAGGCCTCGCCGCTGGACAGGCGCTCGCCCATATACAGATGCAGCACCGTGCCGCCGGTGTACCTGGACTGCAAGACCTGTTGCCGCGCCAGCGCCTCGAAGGGGTCGTCGGTCCATCCCACCGGCAGTTGCGAAGAGTTTGTGTAGTAGGGCTGTGCCGCCGTGCCGGCCTGGCGGATCTCCGGCCAGCGCTTGCGGTCTTCGCGGGCAAAGCGGTATGTCGCCCCCTCGGCCGGCGTGGCTTCGAGATTGTAGAGATGGCCGGTTTCCTGCTGGAAGGCCACGATGCGCTCGCGCACGTGTTCCAGCAGGCGCAGCGCGAAGGCATGGCCCCATTCCGAGGTGATGTCGTGCAGGTCAGCGGTGAAGTTGCGGATCATCTCGTTGATGCCGTTCACGCCCAGCGTTGAAAAATGATTGCGCAAGGTGCCGAGGTAGCGCTTCGAATAGGGGAACAGCCCCTGATCCATCAGGCGCTGGATCAGCTTGCGCTTGTTCTCCAGGCTCTCTTTGCCCAGTTCGAGCAGACGGTCCAGCGCGCGCAGCAGCGCCGCTTCATCGCCGGCATGCAGGTAGCCCAGGCGTGCGCAATTGACCGTGACCACGCCCACGCTGCCGGTCTGCTCGGCACTGCCGAACAGGCCGTTGCCGCGCTTGAGCAGCTCGCGCAGGTCCAGCTGGAGCCGGCAGCACATGGAGCGCACCATATTTGGCTCCAGCTCCGAGTTGATGAAATTCTGGAAGTACGGCAGCCCGTACCTCGCCGTCATCTCGAACAGCCGCGTGGCATTCTCCGATTCCCACGGAAAATCGCGCGTGATGTTGTAGGTCGGGATGGGGAAGGTAAACACCCTGCCCTTGGCATCGCCCGCCGTCATCACCTCGATATAGGCGCGGTTGATCAGGTCCATCTCTTCCTGCAATTCGCCGTAGGTGAACGGCATCTCCTGGCCGCCGATGACCGGCAGCTGTTCGCGCAGGTCGTCGGGACAGGTCCAGTCGAAGGTCAGGTTGGTAAATGGCGTTTGCGTGCCCCAGCGCGACGGCACGTTCAGGTTGTAGATCAGCTCCTGGATGCACTGGCGCACCTGGGCATAGGACATGGCGTCCTTGCGCACGAATGGCGCCATATAAGTGTCGAACGACGAGAACGCCTGCGCACCGGCCCATTCGTTCTGGAGCGTGCCGAGAAAATTGACGATCTGCCCCACGGCCGACGACATGCGCCTGGCCGGCCCCGCTTCCACCTTGCCCGGCACGCCGTTGAAGCCCTCATGCAGCAGCGTGCGAAGCGACCAGCCGGCACAGTAGCCGCTGAGCATGTCGAGATCGTGGATATGGATATCGCCGTTGCGGTGGGCCTCGCCGATTTCCGGCGCGTAGACATGGGACAGCCAGTAATTGGCGGTAACCTTGCCCGCCACGTTCAGGATCAGCCCGCCCAGCGAGTAGCCCTGGTTGGCATTGGCATTGACGCGCCAGTCCGCCTTGCTCAGGTATTCGTTGATCGACGCCTCCACGTCGACCAGGGCCTTGCGGTCCTCGCGCAACCTGGCGTGCTGGCCACGATAGGCAATAAACGCGCGCGCCGTGTTGCTGTAGTTGGCGGCAATCAGCACCTGCTCGGCCACATCCTGAATCTGCTCGACACCGGGTGTCTGGTCATGGAAGCGGTGCGCCAGGACCCTGCACACCTGCTCGGCCAGGCTGGCTGCCTGCGCTTCGCCGAATTCGCCGGCCGCGGCGCCGGCGCGGCGCAATGCGGACCGGATGCGCTCGATGGCGAAAGCGGTTCTTTCTCCATCGCGCTTGACGACCTCCCCGGGCAGGCTGGCAACGACGGCTTCCGTACTGTGTTCCATATCTTCTCCCAACAGCATTCACATTCACACTAGATGTGGGATAGAGCGTACCGGGCAAACACTATATGTAGATTGACGGCGGGCAAGCGTATGCCATCTTTTCCAGTCTTTTCCAGTCTTTGCCGGCGGCACGGGAGTCCGCGCCGCCGGACTGGCTTCAGCGCGTAGTGCCCTCCCGGTAGATCGCCGGGTCGGCCTTGCCGGCGACATCCAGCACGCCGACCAGGCCCTTGCCGGCACGGGACAGCGCATGGTCCACCAGCAGGTAGCTGCCGGGGTACTGCACTTTCAGCTCGACGATCGTGGCGCCGCCGGGCGGCACCAGGGTGGTCTGCACATCGTGCTTGATGCTGCTCAGCGAGCCCTCGCTGTAGACCGTATCGAATACCTCGCCGATCACGTGGAACGATGACACCTTGTTGGGACCGCCCACGCCGAAATAGATGCGCACCGTCTCACCCACGTTGGCAAGCAGCTTGTGGGTCTTGGACAGCGAGCCGACCGCGCCGTTGAAGACGTAGTAATCCGGCAGCTCGGCGGCCATCTTTTCGAGGTCGGCTTCCTGGTGCACGGGCGCGCCATGCGGCCGCGTGGTGTACATCTCGCCCTGCATCACGTAGTACTCGCGATCGACCTTCGGCAAGCCACCCTCGGGCTCGACCAGGATCATGCCGTACATGCCCGCCGCGATGTGCTGAGGCACCAGCGGCGTCGCGCAGTGGTAAACGTACAACCCCGGATTGAGCGTCTTGAAGGTGATCGTCTTCTCCTGCCCCGGCGCCACCTGCGTATGCGCGCCGCCGCCGTGCCCGCCGGTGACCGCGTGCAGGTCGATGGAGTGGATCATCTTGCTGTCGCGGGCATTGGCCAGCGTCAGCTCGATGGTGTCGCCTACCTTGGCGCGCAGCATCGGCCCGGGCACCTTGCGGTCGAAGGTCCAGTAGGTGAACGAGGTGCCATCGTCGAGATGCCCGGCCAGCTCGACCGTCTCCATGCGGTACTTCAGTGTCTGCGGGGCGCGCGCGCCGATGGGCGCGGGCACGGCGGCGGGATCACCCGCGACGCTGACGGCGGCCGGGTCGGGTGCGCGCGGCGACGCTGCCGCCACGGTGTACAGGGCAGTGGCCGAGCGGCCGGCCTCGCCCTGCGCCGAGGCGGGCGTGCTGGCCGTGCCGCCGACCTCGAACACGCCTTCCATGCCGATCTGCCGGTGGCCGGCCACGGTGCAGATGTAGACGAACTTGCCCGGCTGCGTCACGGTAAAGCGCAATGTCGCCGGGCCGGTGGCGGCGCTGAAACGCTTGGATGCGACGTTCAGCCCGGGAATGGCGAGGTCATGTTCGGCACCCTCGCCGCTGGCGATGGAGATCTCCACCGTATCGCCGACTTCCGCGCGCAGTACGGGGTTGACCTTGCCCGCCTGGTCGACGAACACCATCTTGCCGTCGACGATATTGGTTTGCAGGTCGTAGCGCTTGAGGCCAGCCTGCGCGACACCGACCGGTCCACGATCGTCAGGCGCTTGCCCGGGTGCGGCCGCCAGGCCGCCCGTGGACAGTGTGCCCGCCAGCACTGCGGCGGCAATGGAAATGGAAACGGGAGAGAAGAAGCGGCGTGTTTTCATGATGATGTTGTTCTTGTTGTTGACTTCAACCAAAGCGGGTTGCCGCGGCAGGTCCGCCGCAACCCGCTGCCTGCTCACTGTTGCGCTGCGTTCAGGCGCCTTTCCGGCGCAGTCAGCGCCGGTGCCTTGCCGGCGAGGCCCAGTACCACTTGCAGCGCCATCGAGAGCGCGCCGGCGATGAACACCACGTCGCCGAAGGTGCGCACCCAGCGCAGCGTCTGCAGGATGGGCTGCTGCATGAAGGCCTCGCTGCGCGCATACCACAGCCCCTGGCTGACGCTGGCGTGGAACTGGATGATGCCGATGGGCAGCAGGCTGGTGCCGATCATCAGGACCAGGCCCGCGTTGAGCCCCCAGAACGCCGTCTTCATCAAGCCTTGGTTCAGCGCATAGGCAGGCCGTATATAGCGCAGCACCAGCAGCGTGAAGCCCAGCGCCAGGAAGCCGTAGACGCCGAACAGCGCGGCATGGGCATGCACCGGTGTGGTGTTCAGGCCCTGCACGTAATACAGCGAGATCGGCGGGTTGATCATGAAGCCGAATACGCCGGCGCCCAGCATGTTCCAGAACGCCACGGCGACGAAGCACATCAGCGGCCACTTCAGGCTGGCCATCCACGGTGCGCGGTCCTTCAGGCGCCAGTTCTCCCAGGCTTCGTGGCCCAGCACGATCAGCGGTACGACTTCGAGCGCGCTGAAGCTGGCGCCCACCGCCATCACCGGCGTCGTGGTGCCGGCGAAGTAGAGATGGTGGAAGGTGCCAGGCAAGCCGCCCAGCATGAACAGCGACGCCGATGCCAGGCTAGCCGCCGTGGCCATCGGCCGCGACACCAGGCCAAGCGTGGAGAAGATAAAGGCCAGCGCCGTGGTGGCGAACACTTCAAAGAAGCCCTCGACCCACAGGTGCACGACCCACCAGCGCCAGTACTCCATCACCGACAGGTTGGTGCGCTCGCCGTAGAACAGGCCGGCCCCGTAGAACAGGCCGATGGCCACCACCGAGGATGTCAGCAAGGCCAGCAGGTTCTTGTCGCCGCCCGGCGTGCGCAGCGCCGGCGCGATGGCGCGCAGCATCAACACCAGCCAGAACAGGATGCCGGCGAACTTGCCGATCTGCCACAGGCGGCCCAGGTCGACGTACTCGTAGCCTTGATGCCCCAGCCAGAAGTTCAGGTTCTCGGGCATGACCTGCGCGATCGCCAGGTAGTTGCCGGTAAACGAGCCCACCACCACGACCACCAGGGCCCAGAACAGCACGTCCACGCCAAGCTTCTGGTACTTCGGGTCCTTGCCGCCGTTGATGAGCGGCGCCAGGAACAGGCCGGCGGCCAGGAAGCCGGTGGCGATCCAGAACAGCGCGCTCTGGATGTGCCAGGTGCGCAGCAGCGTGTACGGGAACCACTTCGACAGCTCAAGGCCGTAGAACTTCTGCCCTTCCACCGTGTAATGGGCCGTCAGGCCGCCGATCAGCACCTGGAACACGAACAGCGCCACCACCAGGAACAGGTATTTGCCCAGTGCGCGTTGCGACGGCGTGAGCGCGAACGCCGTGAGCGGGTCGCGCGCGGCCACGGCGGGCGGTGCCTCTTCATGTCCGCGCAGGAATGACCAGGCCCAGACCAGGAAACCAACGCCCGCGAGCAGCACTACCACGCTGGCGATGGACCAGATGATGTTCTCGCTGGTGGGCTGGTTGCCGATCAGCGGCTCGTGCGGCCAGTTATTGGTGTAGGTGGCGGTGAGGCCGGGGCGCTCGGTGGCGGCAGCCCATGCGGTCCAGAAGAAGAAGTGAGTCAGCTTCACGCGGCGTTCGGCGCTGGGCAGCGTGTTCTCCTTCATGGCGAAGCTCTCGCGGCTCTTGCGCAGCTCCGGTGCGTCGGAGAACAGCCGTTCGTAGTAAGCGGCGGTGGCGGCAATGGCCTGCGCCCGGCGCCTGGAGACAGTGAGCACGCCGCTGTCCTGGTCGGCGCGGTTGCCACGGTACTCGGCGCGGAGCTGCTCGCGCAGCGCGGCCTGGGTTGGCCCGTCGAGCGCGGCATAGGTGCGGGCGTAGGTATCGCGCGCGGCCAGGTCGAGCCAGGCGGTCAGCTCGCGGTGCAGCCAGTCGGCGGTCCAGTCCGGCGCCTGGTAGGCGCCGTGGCCCCAGATGGAGCCGAGCTGCATGCCGCCGACGGATTGCCATGCGGTCTGGCCGTCGAGGATATCGTCCTTGCTGAACAGGGCCTTGCCGTCAGCGGTCGCGACTTGCTGCGGAATCGGCGGCGCCTTGCGGTAGACCTCGGTGCCGTAGTACCCAAGCAGCGAAAAGGTGACCGCCACGACGGCGATCAGGGTGAACCAGAGTCTTTTGTATTGTCCCATGATGGGTCTCGCTGTGATGCGTGTGCCTGTCGCGGTGGGATCAGGCGTGGGCCGGAGCGGCTTGCTCAGCGTTGTCGAACAGGATGTTGTTCTCGAGATGGATGTGTTCCATCAGGTCTTCGCGCAAGGTACGCAGCCCGAGGTACAGCGCGCGCCAAGTGTTGCACGCGGCGCGGGGCAAGGTAATGTCATTGGTCAAGGCATTGAGCTGTTGCAGCGCCTGCCCGTGCTCGTCGTGCTCCATGCGCATGACCGAGATGGGGCCACCCGCCATGTTGCCGAGCTCGCGTGCAAGCAACGGGAACAGGACCTGCTCTTCCTTTTGCATATGGCTCTCCAGCTCCTGCTGCATGACCCCGAGGTGGTCCGCCAGGCCAAGCGGGCAATCCTCGCGGTCGCCATGCACCTGCTCCACCCGGCGCGCCAGGCGGATCAGCTCGGGCAGTTGCTGGCGATGCACCTCGTGGTAGCGCGCGAGGATATGGGCGATCAGGTCGGCCGCGGACGCGGTGCCCCAGTCGCGGCCGTCGCGCTGCGCCTGGGCTTGCAGCAATAGTAGGCGTGCCTCGATCGCCTGCGCATCCAGGCCTGCTGCTTGCGCGGCCTCGCCCAGGCTCTGCTTGCCGCCGCAGCAGAAATCCAGCTGGTAGTCGTGAAACACGCGGGTAGCGCCGGGGATCTTGCGGGCAAGCTGGCCCAGCGATTGTTCAGTCATGCTCATGATGTTCTCCTTTGTAAGGGGTGCGTCACTCACATAGCGAAACCCGTGCCTGAAAAATTCATGCAAAGAATCAATGACTTAATTTTTTGAGGGTATTATTTACCCTTACCGAACAGGGGTGAAAAATACCCAATAGGGTTTAATTGACCATGATGGAGAATCTCTTGCTGACGGACCTCGTTGCCGACCTTCCGCAGGCAGTGCGGCTGCAGCGGCTGGTCAGCAGCCTGCGTGCCCACTTCCGCTGCGGCGCCGTCGCGCTCCTGCAACTGGAAGAAGATCAACTGCGGCCGGTGGCGATCGACGGACTGGTGCGCGATGCCCTCGGGCGGCGTTTCGCGGTGGGACTCCATCCACGGCTGGCCGCCATCCTGGCCAGGCGCGGCGTGACCTGCTTCCACCATGACAGCGTGCTGCCCGACCCCTACGACGGGCTGATCGACGAGCACGTGGGCGAGCCCCTCCCGGTGCACGACTGCATGGGCACGAGCCTGCATGTGGAAGGCCAGCCGTGGGGCGTGCTGACGCTCGACGCGCTGGCCGTCGGCACCTTTGGCGAAGCGGCGCAGGCCGATTTGCGGCAGTTGACGGTAGTCGTCGAGGCCGCGATCCGCACGACACGGCTGGAAGCCGAGATCCGCGCGCTGCGGCTTACGCGCGGCGAAGCCCCGCTGGGCGACACGGCCCGGGACGATGGCGAGATCATTGGCCAGAGCGAGGCGATCGGCCGCTTGCTGCATGAGCTCACGGTGGTGGCCGACTCGGAGCTCCCGGTGCTGCTGCTGGGTGAAACCGGCGTGGGCAAGGAACTATTCGCGCACCGGCTGCACCGGCTCTCGCGGCGGCGCGCGCAACCGCTCATCCATGTCAATTGCGCCGCCTTGCCGGAATCGCTGGCCGAGAGCGAGCTGTTCGGGCACGCCAAGGGCGCGTTCTCGGGCGCGGTGGGCGAAAGGCCTGGCCGCTTCGAAGCGGCCGACGGCGGCACGCTGTTCCTTGACGAGGTGGGCGAGCTGCCGCTCTCGATCCAGGCCAAGCTGCTGCGCACCTTGCAGAACGGCGAAATCCAGCGCCTGGGTTCCGACCGGCCGCGCCGCGTCGACGTGCGCATCATCGCGGCCACCAATCGCAGCCTGCGCGATCACGTGCGCGACGGGTCGTTTCGCGCCGACCTGTATCACCGGCTCTCGGTCTACCCGATCCCGATTCCGCCGCTGCGCGAGCGCGGCAACGACGTGCTGCTGCTGGCGGGCCGGATGCTGGAACTCAATCGCGCCCGGCTCGGCCTGCGCAGCCTGCGCTTGTCCACCGCCGCGGAAGCCGCCCTGCGCCGCTACCCGTGGCCGGGCAATGTGCGCGAGCTGGAGCATGTCATCAGCCGGGCGGCGCTCAAGACCGTCAGCCGCGGCGCGAACCGCAACGATATCGTCACCCTGGAGGCGGAACGCCTCGATCTCGATGGGCTGGAGCCGGCGCCGGCCGGTGCCGCAGCCCCGCCCCCAAGCGCCGAGCCGGTTGCGTTCGCGCCTACGGCAGCCACCTTGCGCGAGGCGATGGACCAATGCCAGCGGCACTGCATCGAGCAGGCACTGGCCACGCGGGGCGGCAACTGGGCACAGGCCGCCCGCCAATTGGGCGTGGACGCGAGCAACCTGCACAAGCTTGCCCGCCGGCTCGGCATCAAGCACGACGACAGGCCGCAACGCAACGCGGGCTGAACGTATCCCGACACTTGGCCTGGCGCCTCTTCCACGGCGCCATGTCTGCCCCGAGCGGGCACACCCCTCCCCATTGGAACTAGCTCCACCGGCACCTGCACATGTGCTGCCGGCGAATGGTCAATTGCGGTCGCGCTCTCTACGCTGGGAGCCAATCGTCATTGTTGACACAGGAGCATGGCCATGGCCACCCAACCCCTCCCGCGCGAGCCGGTACCACGCCGCGCCTATGCGGTGCTGGCATCCAGCACCTTCGCCTTCACCATCTGCTTTGCCATATGGATGATGTTTGCGGTGCTGGGCATTCCCATCAAGCAGCAGCTCGGCCTGTCTGAAACCCAGTTCGGCCTGCTGGCCGCCACGCCCGTGCTCAGCGGCGCGCTGGTCCGCCTGCCGCTGGGTATCTGGACCGACCGCTACGGTGGCCGCATCGTCTTCTTTGTGCTGATGCTGGTCACGGTCATCCCGATCTGGATGATCTCGCATGCCACCACGCTCCCGCAGTTGCTGATCCTGGGCTTGTTCGTGGGCCTGGCGGGCGGCTCGTTCTCGGTGGGCACGCCCTATGTGGCGCGCTGGTTCCCGCGCTCCCGCCAGGGCCTGGCCATGGGCATCTTCGGCGCGGGCAACTCCGGCTCGGCCCTGACCAAGTTCGTGGCACCGGCGCTGATCGTTGCCGCCGGCGGCAGCTGGACCGTGGTGCCGCGCGTGTATGCCATCGCCATGCTGGTCACGGCGGTGCTGTTCTGGGTGTGCTCGTCCAGCGATCCCGCTCACCGCGCCACGTCCTCGGCCAGCCTGCGCGCCCAGCTCGCCATGCTGCGCGACCCGCGCGTGTGGCGCTACTCGCAGTATTACTCGGTGGTGTTCGGCGGCTATGTCGGCCTGTCGCTGTGGATGACCAAGTACTACATCGGCGAGTATGGCTTTGACATCAAGATCGCCGCCCTGCTGGCGGCCTGCTTCTCGCTGCCGGGAGGCGTGCTGCGCGCCATCGGCGGCTGGATCTCCGACCGCTACGGCGCGCACCGCACCACTTGGTGGGTGATGTGGGTGTGCTGGGTGGCGTTCTTCCTCCTCAGCTATCCGCAGACCGATTTCATCATTCACACGGCGCGCGGCCCGCAGGCTTTCCATATCGGCCTGTCGGCGCTGCCTTTCACCGCGCTGCTCTTTATCGTCGGCATTGCCATGGCGGTGGGCAAGGCCTCGGTGTTCAAGTTCATCGCCAACGATTTCGGCCACAACCTCGGCGCCGTGTCCGGCGTGGTGGGGCTGGCCGGCGGCCTGGGCGGCTTCATCCTGCCGGTGCTGTTCGGCCTGCTGGCGGACCTGACCGGCGTGCGCAGCAGCTGCTTCATGCTGCTGTACGGCACCGTTTGCGTGAGCCTGGTGTGGATGCACTACAGCCAGCGCGGCAAGGGCGCGGGCGCCGGCCAGCGCGTGCTGGCGGCGCAGCCGGCCTGAACCGGCGTTGCTCCTCCCCGATTTCCCGGTTCCCCGATTCCCCGATTCCCCGGTTTCCCGATTCCTCATTCCTCCTTCCGTCACATAGGACATTGTCATGTCTAGCTCCGTACTAACCCGCTGGGAGCCCGAAAGCGCGACCTTCTGGCGCACCCATGGCGAGCGCATCGCCTACCGCAACCTGTGGATCTCGATCCTCGCCCTGATGCTCGCCTTCGCGATCTGGATGCTGTGGAGCGTGGTGGCGGTGAACCTGGACCGTGCTGGCTTCCGCTTCAGCAAGAACCAGCTGTTCTGGCTCACCGCGCTGCCCGCGCTCTCGGGCGCCACGCTGCGCATCTTCTACGCCTTCCTGGTGCCGATCTTCGGCGGCCGCCGGTTCACGGCCATCTCCACCGCCACGCTGCTGGTGCCGGCGCTGGGCATGGGGTTCGCGCTGCGCGACCCGGCCACGAGCTATCCCACCTTGCTGGTGCTGGCGCTGCTGTGCGGATTCGGCGGCGCCAACTTCAGTTCCTCGATGTCCAATATCAGCTTCTTCTTCCCCAAGGCCAAGAAGGGCCTGGCGACGGGGCTCAATGCCGGCATCGGCAACCTGGGCGTGTCGGTGGTGCAGTTCCTCACCCCCTTGGTGGTCTCCGTGGGGCTGTTCGGTGCCTTTGGCGGCGAACCCCAGACCTACCAGGCCGGCGAAGTCAGCAGGAGCCTGTGGCTGCAGAACGCCGGCTTTATCTGGGTGCCGTTCATCCTGGCCGCCACCCTCGCCGCGTGGTTCGGCATGAACGACATTGCCGATGCGCGCGCCTCGTTCGCCGACCAGGCGGTGATCTTCAAGCGCAAGCACAACTGGCTGATGTGCTGGCTGTACGTGGGCACCTTCGGCTCGTTTATCGGCTTCTCGGCCGGGTTCGCGCTGCTCACCAAGTCGCAGTTTCCCGGCGTCAACCCTACCGCCTACGCCTTCCTCGGGCCACTGGTGGGCGCGCTGATGCGGCCGGTGGGTGGGTGGGTGTCGGACAAGCTGGGCGGAGCACGGGTCACGCTGTGGAGCTTCGTGGCGATGATTGCCGCCGTGTTCGGCGTGCTGGCCACGCTGCCGCATGACGGCGCCGGCGGCAGCTTCCAGGGCTTCCTGGCCGCGTTCGTGGTGCTGTTCGCGCTGACCGGCATCGGCAATGGCTCGACCTTCCGCATGATCCCGGTGATCTTCCTGACCGAGCGCCAGCGCGCCGCGCGCGGCAAGGACGCCGCGGCGCAAAAGCAGGCGCTGCTGGACGCCGGCAAGGAATCGGCCGCGGTGCTGGGTTTTTCCGGCGCCATCGGCGCCTACGGCGGCTTTTTCATTCCCAAGAGCTTCGGCACCTCGCTGGAGTTGACCGGCTCGGCGGACGCGGCGCTGTACTGCTTTGTCGTCTTCTACGTGAGCTGCGTGCTGGTGACCTGGTGGTACTACGCGCGCAAGAACGCGCCCATGCCTTGCTGAACGGCGCCGGCCGGCCTAGTTCTTTCGAACTAGGCGGCCACGGCCGGACTAGCCCGAGCGCATCGCACCCTACTCCTCCACCAGCGAATGGGCACGGCCGGGCCCTGCCCATAAGCTTGGAACATCCCTGGACCGATTGCCCAACGGTCAGCAAAAGCACTCGCGGAGAACAACAATGAGCCATTTTCTGGATCGACTGAAATTCATGTCGCGCGTCAAGTCCACCTTCGCGGGTGGACACGGCGCCGTGGTGGACGAGGACCGCCGGTGGGAGAACGGATACCGCAGCCGCTGGCAGCACGACAAGATCGTGCGTTCCACCCACGGCGTGAACTGCACGGGTTCGTGCTCCTGGAAGGTCTACGTCAAGAACGGACTGATCACCTGGGAGACGCAGCAGACCGACTATCCGCGCACCCGGCCCGACCTGCCCAACCACGAGCCGCGCGGCTGCCCGCGCGGCGCCTCGTACAGCTGGTACGTCTATTCGGCGCAACGCGTGAAGTACCCGATGATCCGCGGCCGCCTGATGGAGATGTGGCGCGAAGCCCGCAAGACCATGGACCCCGTGGCCGCCTGGGCCTCGATCAGCCAGGATCCCGTCAAGGCCAAGCGCTACAAGAGCGTGCGCGGCCTGGGCGGATTCGTGCGGGCCGACTGGGACACTGCCACGGAGATGATCGCGGCGGCCAATGCCTTTACCATCAAGCGCTTCGGCCCGGACCGCGTGGTCGGGTTCTCGCCGATTCCGGCCATGTCGATGGTGTCCTACGCCGCCGGGGCGCGCTACCTGAGCCTGCTGGGCGGGGTCTGCCTGTCCTTCTATGACTGGTACTGCGACCTGCCGCCGGCCAGCCCGCAAGTCTGGGGCGAGCAGACCGACGTGCCGGAATCGGCCGACTGGTACAACTCCACCTACCTGATGGTGTGGGGCTCCAACGTGCCGCAGACGCGCACCCCGGACGCCCACTTCTATACCGAAGTCCGCTACAAGGGCACCAAGACCGTGGCCGTGTCGTCCGACTTCGGCGAGATGGTCAAGTTCGGCGATATCTGGCTGACACCCACCCAAGGCACCGACGCCGCCCTGGCCATGGCCATGGGCCATGTGGTGTTGAAGGAATTCCACCTGAACGCACGCTCCGCCTATTTCCGCGACTACATCAGGCAGTACACCGACATGCCCATGCTGGTGCTGCTGCGCGACAACGGCGGCACGCTGGTCCCCGATCATTTCCTGCGCGCCTCCCACCTGGCCGGCGCCCGCGGCGAAGCCAACAACCCGGAATGGAAGACCCTGGTCATCGATAGCGCCAGCGGCGACTTCGCGGCCCCCAACGGCACCATCGGCTTTCGCTGGGGCGAGGCCGCCCACAACGACGGCGAGAAGGTAGGCCGCTGGAACCTGGAAATGAAGGACGGGGGCAGCGGACGCGCGCTTGACCCCCTGCTCTCGCTGATGGCGGCCGAGCACGAAGTAGCCGAAGTCGGCTTCCCGTATTTCGGCGCGGAGCACGATGCCTTGCTCAAGCGCCGCGTCCCGGCCAGGCGCATTACGCTGGCGGACGGCGGCAGCGCGCTGGTGGCCACGGTTTATGACCTGCAGATGGCCAACTACGGCGTGGACCAGGGCCTGGGCGGCGACAACGTGGCCACGTCCTTCGACGACGACGTGCCCTACACGCCGGCCTGGCAGGAGAAGCACACCACGGTACCGCGCCACCTGGTGATACAGGTGGCACGCGAGTTCGCCGACAACGCCGATCGCACCCAGGGCAAGAGCATGGTGATCGTCGGTGCCGGGCTCAACCACTGGTACCACAACGACATGATCTACCGCGGCATCATCAACCTGCTGATGRTGTGCGGCTGCGTGGGCAAGAGCGGCGGCGGCTGGGCGCATTACGTGGGCCAGGAGAAGCTGCGCCCGCAATTCGGCTGGGCACCGCTGGCCTTTGGCCTGGACTGGGCACGCCCGCCGCGCCAGATGAACGGCACCTCGTTCTTCTACAGCCACACCAGCCAGTGGCGCCACGAGAAGCTCGCCGTGGACGAGATCCTGTCCCCGACCGCCGACAAGGCCAAGTACGAGAACCTCTCGCTGCTCGACCTGAACGCCCGTTCCGAGCGCATGGGCTGGCTGCCCTCGGCGCCGCAGCTGAGCAGCAACCCGCTCGATGTCGCCGATGCCGCCGCGGCGGCTGGCCAGGACCCGGTCGCCTATACGGTCGAACAACTGAAGTCCGGCGGCCTGCAGTTCGCCTGCGACGACCCCGACAACCCGGAGAACTTCCCGCGCAACATGTTCGTCTGGCGCTCGAATATCCTCGGCAGCTCGGGCAAGGGACACGAGTACTTCCTCAAGTACCTGCTCGGCACCCAGAACGCCGTGTTCGGCGACGAGGCCGACGCCATCACGCCAAGCGAAGTGAAGGTCCGCCCCGCCGCCGAAGGCAAGCTCGACCTGCTGACCGTGCTCGATTTCCGCATGAGCACCACCTGCCTGTACGGCGATATCGTGCTGCCGACCGCGACCTGGTACGAGAAGGACGACCTCAACACCTCCGACATGCATCCCTTCATCCACCCCTTGTCGGAGGCGGTGCAGCCGCTGTGGGAGAGCCGCACGGACTGGGAAATCTACAAGGCGATCGCCAAGAAGTTCAGCGAGATCGGCGGCGCCCACCTGGGCACCCGCAAGGACCTGGTCTGCAGCCCCTTGCTGCATGACACCCCGGGCGAGCTGGCCCAGCCGTTCGAGCCGAAGGACTGGAAGCGCGGCGAATGTGAGCTGATTCCCGGCAAGACCGCACCATCGATGACCGTGGTGGAGCGCAACTATGCCGACATCTACAAGAAGTTCACCTCGATCGGGCCGCTGCTCGACAAGCACGGCAACGGCGGCAAGGGCATCAACTGGGATACCCGCCACGAAGTCAAGGAGATCGGCGCGCTCAGCAAGACGGTCGACGAACCCGGCGTGAGCCAGGGCCGGCCGCGGCTGGATACCGCCATCGACGCCGCCGAGATGATCCTGACCTTCGCACCGGAAACCAACGGGCACGTCGCGGTGAAGGCGTGGGAGGCGCTGTCGGCCATCACCGGGCGGGATCACGCCCACCTGGCCGCCGGGCGCGAGCACGACAAGATCCGCTTTCGCGACGTCCAGGTGCAGCCGCGCAAGATCATCTCCGCGCCGACCTGGTCCGGGCTCGAATCCGAGGAAGTCAGCTACAACGCGGGCTACACCAATGTGCACGAGCTGATTCCCTGGCGCACCCTGACCGGCCGCCAGCAGTTCTACCAGGACCATCGCTGGATGCTGGACTTTGGCGAGGGCAACTGTGTCTACAAGCCCGCCATCGACACCAAGACCGTCGCACCGATGCTTGGCGCCAGGCCCAACGGCAATACCGAGCTGGTGCTGAACTGGATCACGCCGCACCAGAAGTGGGGCATCCACTCCACCTACTCGGACAACCTGCGCATGCTCACGCTGTCGCGCGGCGGGCCGCATGTCTGGATCTCCGAGACCGAGGCCAAGGCCAGYGGCATCCGCGACAACGACTGGGTGGAAGTCTTCAACGTCAATGGCACGCTGACCGCGCGGGTGGTGGTGTCCCAGCGGGTCCCCAAGGGGATGTGCCTGATGTACCACGCCCAGGAGAAGATCGTGAACGTGCCCGGCGCCGAAACCAGCGGCATGCGCGGTGGCATCCATAACTCGGTGACCCGCACGGTCACCAAGCCCACCCACATGATCGGCGGCTATGCGCAGCTGGCCTACGGTTTCAACTACTACGGCACCGTCGGCAGCAACCGCGACGAGTTCGTGATCCTGCGCAAGATGAACAAGGTCGACTGGCTGGAAGGCCCGCTGGTGGAAAAACAAGCCAAGGAAGGAGCTGAGCAATGAAAATCCGCGCCCAGGTAGCCATGGTCCTGAACCTGGACAAATGCATTGGCTGCCATACCTGCTCGATTACGTGCAAGAACGTCTGGACCAGCCGCGACGGCGTGGAATACGCCTGGTTCAACAATGTCGAGACCAAGCCCGGCATCGGCTATCCCAAGGAATGGGAGAACCAGGACAAGTGGCATGGCGGCTGGACGCGCAATGCCGCCGGCAAGCTCGAGCCGCGCCAGGGCAGCAAGCTGGGCATCCTGGCGAAGCTGTTCACCAACCCCAACCTGCCGCAGATCGACGAATACTACGAGCCGTTCACCTACGACTACGAGCACCTGCAGAAGGCCCCGCTGGTGCAGACGCCGCCCACCGCCCGTCCGGTGTCGGTGCTGACCGGCAAGAAGATGGACAAGATCGAATGGGGCCCGAACTGGGAAGACGACCTGGGCGGCGAGTTCAGCGCGCGCAGCAAGGACAAGCTGTTCGAAGACGTGCAAAAGGAGATGTACTCGACCTTCGAGAACACCTTCATGATGTACCTGCCGCGCCTGTGCGAGCATTGCCTTAACCCGACCTGCGTGGCCTCCTGCCCGTCCGGCTCGATCTACAAGCGCGAGGACGACGGCATCGTGCTGGTCGACCAGGACAAGTGCCGCGGCTGGCGCATGTGCATCTCCGGCTGCCCGTACAAGAAGATCTACTACAACTGGCAAAGCGGCAAGGCCGAGAAATGCCTGTTCTGCTATCCGCGCATCGAAGCGGGCCAGCCCACCGTCTGCGCGGAAACCTGCGTCGGCCGGATCCGCTACCTGGGCGTGATGCTGTACGACGCCGACCGCATCCAGGAAGCCGCCTCGGTGGAGAACACACAGGATCTCTACCAGTCGCAGCTGGACATCTTCCTGGATCCGCATGATCCGGCCGTCCAGGCCGAAGCGCTGCGCCAGGGCATTGCGCAAAGCTGGCTGGACGCCGCGCGCAAGTCGCCGGTCTACAAGATGGCCTGCGAATGGAAGGTGGCCTTCCCGCTCCACCCCGAGTACCGCACGCTGCCGATGGTGTGGTACATCCCGCCGCTGTCGCCGATCCAGTCGGCCGCCGAGGCTGGCCACATGGGCATGAACGGCGTGATTCCGGACGTGAAGAGCCTGCGCATCCCGGTCAAGTACCTGGCCAACCTGCTGACCGCGGGGGAAGTCGCGCCGGTGCTCAAGGCGCTTGAACGGATGCTGGCCATGCGCGCCTACAAGCGCTCGGAAGTGGTGGACCGCGTGCAGGACCTGGCTGTGCTGGAGCAGGTCGGCCTGACGCCGGCACAGGTGGAAGACATGTACCAGATCATGGCGATCGCCAACTATGAGGATYGTTTCGTGATCCCGTCCTCGCACAAGGAAATGGTGGAGGACAGCTTCAACGACAAGGCTAGCTGCGGCTTCACGTTCGGCAACGGATGCTCGGGCGGGACGTCGGACGGCTCCCTGTTCGGCAAGAAGCCGCAAGGCAGCGTGATGTTCGCGGACATGCCGAAATCGCGCAAGAAAGCCGTGGCGGCGTCATGACCTGCGCCTGACTTCCTGCCCCGCCCCCGTTGGCAAACGGGGGGCGGCCGGCACCCGCATTTTCGCCATCCATACAGAACAGGAGCCTTCCCATGCCGCTTTACCCCATCCTTAGCGCCCTGCTGTGCTATCCCGAGCAGGATCTGCTCGACGCCTTGCCTGAAATCGACGCCGCGCTGGCCGAGTGGCCGCAGGCCCAAGCCACGCTGGCGCCGCTGGGCGATCTGTTGAAGACGAACACGCTGATCGAGCTCCAGGAGAACTACGTCGCCACCTTCGACCGCAACCCCGCCCACTCGCTGCACCTGTTCGAACACGTGCACGGCGAGAGCCGGGATCGCGGCCAGGCAATGGTCGACCTGATCGACGAATACCGTCGCGGGGGCTTCGAGCCCGCCGAGGCGGAGCTGCCCGACTACGTGCCGCTGTTCCTGGAGTTCCTGGGCGCGCTGGCTGCAGACGGCAAGGACGCGCATGCCGAACAACTGCTGGGCGACGCCATCCACGTGCTCGCCGCGGTCGGCGACCGGCTGGCGCGCAACGAGAGCCCGTATGCCGCGGCGTTCGCCGTACTGCGCACGCTCACGGACGTGCAGCCGCAACCCCAGACCGAGCCACCGGTGCGCGACATGGACGAAGCGCTGGAGACCTTCGGCCCCGGCGCGGACGGCGTGGAGCCGCTGCTCGCGCCGCGCCCGCTGGGCGACCAGCCCGTGCACTTCTACGCCCGTGGATCCACGCCACCCCGCACGCCACCCCGCACGCCACCCCGCACGCCAACCCGCACGCCAACCCGCCCGCCCATGCCCACCGCTTGCTGAGGCATCGACCATGAACCTGCTCAACCAATTCCTCTACGGCATCTATCCGTACATCGCCCTGGTCGTCTTCCTGTTCGGCAGCCTGGCGCGCTTCGAGCGCGAACAGTACGGCTGGAAGAGCGACAGCTCGCAGCTGCTGCATCGCGGCAACCTGCGCGTGGGCAGCATCCTCTTTCACGTCGGCATCATCGGGCTGTTCTTCGGCCATCTGACGGGCCTGCTGACGCCGGTGGCGGTCTGGGACGCACTAGGTGTCTCGCATGGCTTCAAGCAAGGCGTGGCCATGGCGGCCGGCGGCCTGATGGGCACCATGTGCCTGTCCGGCCTGCTGATCCTGCTCCACCGCCGCTTTACCAATGCCCGCGTGTCCGCGGTCACGCGCACCGGTGACAAGGTGCTGCTGCTGTGGATCCTGGTGACCTTGCTGCTGGGCCTTTCCACCATCTTTGAATCGTCCCGCCATATGGACGGCCACATGATGGTGCAGCTCATGACCTGGGCGCAGCACATCGTCACCCTGCGCGGGGACGCCGCCAGCTATATCGCCGACGCACCGCTGCTGTTCAAGATCCATCTGTTCATGGGGATCTCGCTGTTCGTCATCTTCCCCTTCACCCGGCTGGTGCACGTGTGGAGCGGTTTTGGAACCGTCGGCTACCTGGGCCGCGCCTGGCAACTGGTGCGCAGCCGTTGAAGCCCGCCCCGCGAACCCGCCATCCTGCAAGGAGAAAACCATGCCCATCTTAGTCAACGGCGTCGAACTGGAAGATGCCGAGATCGAACGCGAACTGGACCATCATACCGACTCGCATGAGCCCACCCGGCATGCCGTGGTTACCCTGATCCTGCGCCATCTGGTGCGTGCACAAGCGCGGCAGCTCGGACTGCCCGGCAGCGACGACGAAGCACTGACGCAAGCTCTGCTGGAGCGGGAAGTCGGGCTGCCCGAACCGGACGAGGCCAGTTGCCGCCGGCATTACGATAGCCACGTGGAGCGCTTCCGCGAGGGCGAATGGGTCGAGGCCGGGCACATCCTGTTCCAGGTGACGCCACGCGTCCCGCTCGATGCGCTGCGCGAAACGGCCGAGGCCACCCTCGCGCAGGTGCTGGCCGATCCTTCGGCATTCGACGGGCTGGCCAGAGCGCGCTCCAACTGCCCCACCGGCGCCGGCGGCGGGCGCCTTGGCCGCGTGTTCCGCGGCGAGACCGCGCCCGAGTTCGAGCGCGCCATCTTTGCGGCACGCAACCCCGGCGTGCTGGCCCGGCTGGTCGAAACGCGCTATGGCCTGCACGTGGTGCGGGTCATCGAGCGCTGCGAAGGCGTGCAACTGCCGTTCGATGCCGTGCGGCAATCCATCGCCCGCGCCCTCGCGGCGGCGGCGCGCGACCGCGCCTGGAAGCAGTATGCAAGCCTGCTGATCGGCGGAGCCAGCATCGAAGGGATCGACCTGGGCGGCGCCGGAACGCCGCTGGTGCAATAAGCAACCTTCACCGCCACCTCCGGCAACAGGCCCTGGCACTGGCAAGCCAGAGGCGCACGCATCGTGCCCCTCTGGAACGCGCGCCGTGCTTCGCCAGTCAGCCTGCCCGGACGCAATCCATGGGAGAACAGTCATGCAACCCGCCATCATTGGCATCGCCGGCACCTCGGGCAGCGGCAAGACCACGCTGATCACGGCCATGCTCGCCTGGTTCCGCCAGCAAGGGCTGACCGTCAACGTCATCAAGCATAGCCACCATCCCCTCGAACTCGAGCCTCCGGGCAAGGACAGCGCGCGGTTTCGCCAGGCCGGTGCCGGCGAGGTACTAGTGGCCTCGCCATTCCGTTTCGCCATCCTGCACGACCTGAACGGCGCGCCGGAGCCCACCTTGCGCGAGCAGGTGGCACGCCTGGCGCCGGCGGACCTGACCCTGGTGGAAGGCCTCCGCAGCGAAGCCATCGCGCGCATCGAAGTGTATCGGCCGGCGCACGGGCGCGCGCCCTACTACCCGCGCGACGCGTCCATCGTCGCGGTGGCCAGCGACGTGCCGCTCGATATCGGCATGCCGTGCCTGCCGCTCGACCAGGCTGCCCAGGTGGCGCGCTTTATTCTCAGGCTGTGCGAGCTGGACGGCGCTGCCGCGCCGCGTGGCGAACGCCTCGCCGCTTTGTCCGCGGGCATCACCCGATGCGAGCCGTCGGCGATCGCTTCCTGAGGGCTTTCCGACGTTCCCAAAGACCGCACATCAAGTCCGGAGATATCTCAATGCCCAAGGCTGACACCACATCCTTGCCCCTCGTCTATGCTTGCTCCGGCTGCTCCAGCGTGGCGCAGCTCGCCAACACCTTCGCCGTGCGGCTGGACCGCAGCGGGATGGCCGAGATGTCCTGCATCAGCGGGGTTGGCGGCGGCGTTGCCGCGCTCACCAGGGTGGCCCGTTCGGGCCGCCCGATCCTGGCCCTGGACGGCTGCCCGCTGGCCTGCGTGAACGCCTGCCTGGCCAGCGCCGGGGTGGAACCCGACCAGCATCTGGTGCTCAATCGCCTGGGCGCCACCAAGCGGCAGCACGGCGAATGCAGCGAAGCGGAGGCAGGCGCGGCCTGGCAGGCCGTAATGTCGGCGCTGTCGGCGCTGTCGGCGCTCAAGGATGCGTCGCCCCGGTTTGCTGACAAACCGGCGGCATTGGCCGAGGGCGACAAGATGCGCCAAAACAGCTTGGAATGACGACGGCTGTCTCTCCCTCTCCCACAAGTGGGAGAGGGGAGCAAACCAACAGCGTCGGCCGAAGCCGCAGGATGCGCCGAAGCCGTTTGTCATGACGACGGCTTTGGCTCCCTCTCCCCCAGCCGCCCTTGCCGCGTCGTCAGCTAGCCTGCGGCGTGACGGCATCCGCCGCCAGATGCCTGGTCAGGCCGGTGAGCCATTCCGGCCGGTTCACGGTGTCCAGCCAGTACTTCACCTCCAGCCCCAGCGCAGTATCCCCACCGATCGCCAGGCGCCGCTGGAAAAACAGCGTATCGGTATCGGCCTCCCCGCCCAGCAGACGCAGGTAATCGACAGCGTTGGCGCGCAACGTCAGCTCCGGCGGGCTGCCATCAAAGGGCCCGGCGGCAAAACGGCCGTCCGTGCAGCGAAAGCGCACCCGCAGGCCAAGATCCTCCACCGTGAGCAGGAAGCAGTGGCCGTCGAGCGCCGCCGGTGGCTGCAGCCACCCACGCCGCCGCGCGAGCTCCAGCGCGGCCACCAGGGGTAAGGCCTGGGCCTGCGCCGGCACCGCGCGGTGCAGCCGTGCGAGCATGGCTTTGGGGCCGATCATGCGTGCGCCTCCTGCCAGGCGATGCCGGCGCGTCCATCCCAGTAGCCATTGCTGGGCTGCGCCCCCGCCGGCAGCAGGCCGCCGGGGACCGTGGTCCGTGCGCCGTACCGCAGTCCCGCCAGCGCCGCCACCACATCCAGCGTGGCGCTGGCATGCGGGCTGACGCGCACCGAGCCAATGCCCATGGCCATCAAGGCCGGCACTTCGGCGCACAGGTCGAGACAAGTCGCGGACTGGATCTGCACCCCGTTGAGCGTGAAGAATGGCTGGCCCTCTCCGGTCGAGGCCACCAGGCCATCCGGGTAATCCAGACAGCGGAACTCGCAGTTGTCCTTGCGCAGCCTGTGATGGCGCGCTGTGAAACAACGCGCCGAAAACGCCAGCGGCATGCGGCCCCAGACCAGTACCTCCAGCCCCGTGGCCGCCGGGCGAGCCGCCGCAAGCGCCGCCAGCGCGGTGCGGTCCATTTCCAGCGGTGGCACGCATGCGATGGCACCCAGCCCGCTCAGCCAGGCAAGCGTATCCGCGTGATACACGTTAAGATGCGGCCCGCAGATAAAGGGGCGTCCATCCATCCGGTTGACCGCGCCGAGGTCGTTGGCCTCGACCAGATATTCGGTCTGCTCGCAAACGCGCTGCATGCAGGCGATATCGCTGTCGGACTCGACCAGCACCGGGGTCGAAAGCACGACTTCCTTGCCGGCGTCCCGCAGCATCTGCGCGATCTCCAGCCAATGCGCATGGCGCAGTTCATGGCGGCGGGTGCAAACGGTTTCGCCCAGGTAGACGCGGTCGACCGCGGAGTCGGCGACCTCGGCATAGAACTGCATGACCGTGGCACGCGGCCAGTAGTACAGCAGCGGGCCGAGCGAGATGCCGAAGCGGGCCGCCGTGGCTGCGGCGGGGTCGATCATCGAATCGTTCATTGGCAGTTTGGTTCCAGAGGAAAGTTGGATGCCGTGAGGCATGAGGAATGCGGCAGGCAAAGGCACGGCGGACCTCTCTTAGCGCCACGGCCGGTCGTACGCGCCCTGGGTAACCTGGTCACCCTCGGCGTGCCGGCCAAGCACGCCCTGCCATTCCTGGCGTGCTGTGAAGCGCGCCGGATCGATGCAGGCCGCGTCGATCGCCGCACGCAGCACGCCGACCACATCGCCCACATAACGCGGGCTGCGCTGGCGGCCTTCGATCTTGATGGCAGCGATGCCCATGCCGATCAGCGCCGGCAGCAGCGACAGCGCGTTGAGGCTGGTCGGCTCCTCGAGCACGTAGCCCCGTTCGCCTTCCACCTCGAACCGCCCTTTGCACAACGTCGGGTAGCCGGCGGGCTCGCCCGGTGCGTAGCTGTCGATCAGGATGCCGGACAGCCGCGCCTGCATGGTTCCCTCGCGCTCTTCCCAGCGTACCGCGTGCGCGGGCGAGCAGACCCCCTTGTTGTTCGGCGAGTCGCCGGTCGCGTAGGAAGACAGCAGGCAGCGGCCTTCGGCCATCACGCACAGGCTGCCGAAGCCAAACACTTCGAGCTCCACATCGGTTTGGCGCGCAAGCTTGCCGATCTGCGCCAGCGTCAGCACGCGCGGCAGCACCACCCGGTGTATGCCGAAACGCGCGCGCATCAGCGCGATGGCGTCGGCGTGCGTGGCCGAGCCTTGCACCGACAGATGAAGACGCAATTGCGGATGGCGCTCGCGGGCATAGGCCATGAGACCGGGGTCGGCCATGATGACAGCGTCAGCGCCCAGTTCCGCCGCGGCATCGACGGCGCGATGCCAGCTCGCCACCGCGCCCATCTGCGCGAAGGTATTGATGGCGAACAAGACTTCCGCGCCTTGCGCGTGGGCCTCGGCCACGCCTGCCTGGATGTCGGCCTCGGTGAAGTTCAGCCCGCCGAAGTTGCGCGCATTGGTGGCGTCGCGCAGGCCGAGGTAGACGGCGTCGGCGCCACGTTGCAGCGCCACGCGCAGCGCCGCCAGCGAGCCGGCGGGCGCAACCAGTTGCGGTCGGCGCGTTGCGCCGGATGTGTTGGATGTCATTGGATAGGCTCAACGGGGTTTCGGAGTCCGCATGCGCCACGGCGGCGGCGAACGCCTGTGAGCCAGGATCCTAGCCAAGCCCCGCGACGAACCAGTTGACCAGGCGCAAAAGCGTGCGCGGCGGCGCGCGCACCGGACGAGGGCCATCCGCCGAGTGGCATAGGCCATTGGTATCGTGCCGTGCGCTGATTGATCCAGCGCAAATTTCCCGGCGCGCGTCCATGCAAACCTATGCCGCTTTCCTGCCGCGCACGGCATCTCCGCCGGCGAGCGGGATGCCTCACCGAGAGTGATATGCAACAACATTGGCTGAAGCTGATTGGCCGCCGGCTGGTCCCGGTGGTACAGGGCGGCATGGGTATCGGCATTTCCGCGCACCGGCTGGCGGGCGCGGTGGCGAGCCAGAACGGCATGGGCACCATTGCCAGCATCGACCTGCGCCACCATCACCCGGACCTGCTGGCGGCCACCGCCAGGTCGCGCGACAAGGCCAGGATAGAGGCGGCCAACCTGGTGGCACTGGATCGCGAGATCCAGGGCGCGCGGCGCCTCGCGGGCGGGCGCGGCGCCATCGCGGTCAACGTCATGAAGGCCGTCAGCTCGCATGCCGCGCTGGTCCGGCAGGCGTGCGAGAGCGGTGCCGATGCGATCGTGATGGGCGCGGGACTGCCGCTGGACCTGCCCGACCTCACGGCCGGCCACCCGGACATTGCCTTGATCCCCATCCTGTCGGATTCGCGCGGCGTGGGGCTGGTACTGCGCAAGTGGATGAAGAAGAACCGCCTGCCTGACGCCATCGTCATCGAAGATCCGGCGCACGCCGGCGGCCACCTCGGTGCCTCGCGCATCGACGATATCGGAGACGGGCGCTTCTCCTTCGCACGCGTGCTGGCCGAATGCCGTGAAGTGTTCGCCGGACTGGGGCTGGCCTGGGAAAGTGTGCCCCTGATCCTTGCGGGCGGGATCAACAGCCACGCCAAGGTCCGCCACTGGCTGGGTGAAGGCGCCAGCGCCGTGCAACTGGGGACGGCGTTCGCCGTGACCGAGGAAGGGGATGCGCACCCGGCTTTCAAGGAAGTCCTGGCCAGCGCGCGCCCCGAACAACTGAGCGAATTCACCAGCGTGGCAGGCCTGCCGGCACGCGCCGTACTGACGCCATGGCTCAAGCGCTACCTGTCGCGCGAAGCCACGCTGCAGGCCCGCGCCAAGGTCCGCGACTGCCTCGAAGGCTTCGACTGCCTGCAGGCCTGCGGCCTGCGTGACGGCATCGGCCGTGTCGGCCAGTTCTGTATCGATCTCAAGCTGGCCCAGGCCATGCGCGGCGACGTGGAGCGCGGGCTGTTCTTCCGTGGCAAGGGGGGCCTGCCGTTCGGCGAGGCCATCCGCCCGGTACGCGAACTGATGCACTACCTGCTCACCGGCGAAATGCCTACAGGCCTGGGCACGCCACAAGGCGCGGCAGCCGCGGCGGCCTGACGGCCTCGCGCGGACGGCGGGCAGGTGACCTAGGTCGATGCAGGCATCAAGGGCGTGGCCGGGCTGCTGAGCGAATGCAAGCGCGCGGCGCAAAGCCGTTGGCGGCGGTGTCCGGCAGGCTTTCCGAGCACGTGGCCCGGCGCCGCGTCATTGTGTCACGCCATGATATTTTCAGAAAGTGCACCAGGAACTACCTGTAGCCGCATATGACCTTGATCTGGCGCAAGCCCGCTCGCCGGCTTGCCGTCAATAATGCGACAAGCCCCTGAAGCGCCGTTCCAGAGCGCAAACCTGATGCCAGGGGCCGGAACCCCATGGTAGACCTCACGCCCCCTTGCCCACCCGCTCCCGCCACGGAGCCGTCCGTCACCCCACCGCGTACCCAGGCAGCGTTGCCAGGCTTGCGCCACCGCCTGTCGACGCGGATCGTCTCGCTCTCGCTGGGCGCGCTGCTGATCGTGCTGACCATGATCTCCGGGACGCTGTGGCTGTCATGGCAACTCGAAGGCGCGGGCGCGGCCATCAACGATGCCGGCAGCTTGCGCATGCGTGCCAATCGCGTCGCCATCGAGCTCGCCAGGGCACGGGCCGGCGCAAGCCATCAACTGGAGGCTCAGATCACCGGGCTGGATGCCACCCTGGCACGCCTGCGCCAGGGCGATCCGGCACGCCCCTTGTTCCTGCCGGACGACCCTGGCATCCACGCGCAACTTGACCGGGTAGACCTTGACTGGCACCGGCGTATCAAGCCGCTCGCGCTCGCCGACCTGGCCGCCGCGAACGGCGAACCGCCCACCTACCCGGCGGCGCTGGCTTCCTTCGTGGATCAGGTCAATCGCCTGGTCAGCATGATCGAGCAAGAGAACGCCATGAAGACCACCCTGCTGCGGTTGTCGCAGGCGGGACTCGCGGCCATGGCCTGCATGGGCACGGTAGCCGTCATCTACCTGCTCTACATCTGGATCATCCTTCCGGTCATGCGCTTGCAGGACGGCTTGTACCGCATGGCCGCGCGGGAGTTCTCCCTGCGGCTGCCGGTGGAAACCAGCGACGAGTTCGGCATGCTGGCGCAAGGCTTTAACCAGATGGCAGGCGAACTGCAGGGGCTATACCAGGATCTGGAAGCGCGCGTGGCGCAGAAGACGGCGGAGTTGGCGCGGCACAACCGCGACCTCGCGGCGCTCTACGACATGGCCGCCTTCCTGAATATGCCAAACGACGGCGAGGCGCTTTGCCGCGGCTTCTTGCAGCGCGTGATGAAGCAGTTCGATGCCGACGGCGGCAGCGTGCGCATGATCGATGCGGACCACAACCAGCTTCATCTGCTGGTATCGGTCGGCCTCTCCGCGGAACTGGAAGAGGCCGAGCACTGCATGAAGGTGGATGCGTGCTTCTGTGGCGAGGCGGCGAGCGAATCGGTCGTGCTGATCGAAGACCTCAACAAAGGCCCGGCGCTGTCAGCCAGCGGGCCGTCAGCCGGTGTGCGCTTTGGCTGCGCAAGGGAAGGCTTCCCGGGGCTTGCGGTGTTCCGCATCGAAACGCAGCGTGCGGTGCTGGGCACCTTCTCCCTGCATTTTCGCGATCCCTTGCAGCTGCCCGCTTCGGACATACGCCTGCTTGAGACGCTGGGGCAGCATATCGGCGTGGCGCTCGATCATCTGCACCTGTCGGAAACCGCACGCCAGCTCGCGGTGGTGGAAGAGCGCAACCTGGTGGCGCAGGGCCTGCACGACAGCATTGCCCAGGGCCTTAACTACCTGAACCTGCAGGTGCAGGTGCTGGAAGATGCGGTCTCGCGCAACGATATGGACGAGACGCGCGCTATCGTGCCGCTGTTGCGTTGCGGTGTGGAAGAAAGCTACCAGGATGTGCGTGAACTCCTGCTCAACTTCCGCAGCAAGCTGGCGCATGGCGAGCTGCGCCAGGCAGTGGAAGACACCGTGGCGCGATTCCGGCGCCAGAGCAGCACGGAGCTTGCCCTGGTGTTCAATGACGCCCAGGGCGGGCCGCCCCTGCAGCCCGAGCAGCAACTGCAGGTGCTGTTCATCCTGCAGGAGGCCCTTTCCAATGTGCGAAAGCATGCGCGTGCCGCCTATGCCAGCGTCATCGTGCGCAATGGACGCACCTTCAGCATGATCGTGGAGGACGACGGCGATGGCTTCGACCCCGCGGAGCCGGCGGCAGACGATCAATCCCATGTGGGATTGCACATCATGCGCGAGCGCGCGGCCCGGCTATCGGCCACGCTGCGGATCGTTGCCGAACGGGGCACGGGCACGCGAGTTGAGCTCATCCTGCCGCGCTAGTGAACGGCACGGCCACCAAACTGTCTCGCCAGCTTTTTTTTCAAGGTGAATATCATGACCATCCGTATCCTCCTGATAGACGACCACTCCCTGTTTCGCTCGGGTGTGCGCGCCCTGCTTGCGCGCCAGACCGATTTCGAGATCGTCGACGAAGCGGCGGATGGCGTAGAGGGCGTCAAGCGGGCCAAGCAGCACCGGCCCGACGTGATCCTGCTGGACCTGAACATGCCCGGCCTGTCGGGGCTAGAAACCCTGCAGCTGCTGGTGGAAGACTTGCCCGACACTGCCGTGGTGATGCTCACCGTGTCGGAGGAAGCCGAGGAACTGGCGGCCGCCCTGCGCAGCGGTGCCCGGGGCTATCTGTTAAAAAATATCGAAGCGGAAACGCTGACCAGCGCCATCCGCCGCGCCGCGGCGGGAGAGGCGGTCATTTCTCACAGCATGACGGCAAAACTTGTCGCGCAATTCCGTGCGCCCACCAACCCCGCCGCGACAGCGGCAGCCAGCGCGAGCGACGAGCCCCGGCTTACCTCGCGCGAACATGAGATCGTGCGTGGCCTCACGCGCGGCGAAAGCAATAAGGAGATCGCGCGCGAGCTGGGCGTGGCGGAAAGCACCGTCAAGATCCATGTGCAGAATATCCTCAAGAAGCTCAACCTGACGAGCCGCGTGCAGATCGCGGTCTACGCCGTCGAGCGCGGGCTGACTGCGCCCGGCTGAAGCGGCCGCGCATCAATTGCCCTCAAGCCATGACCGAATCCGTCATTCCCATTTTCGACCTGCGCGACCATCGCTACCGCTCGATGACGCCAAGCATTCCGGCCGTGCTCGCCGCACCAATCGGGCTGGTTGCCGACACGCGCGGCAGGCCGCTCCATGATCATC
>NZ_JBFRDD010000047.1:0-68807 GCF_052113425.1 Cupriavidus sp. YAF13 | reverse complement strand
CGCTCAGGCCTGCCAACATTTTTCGCGACTTGCAGTTCGGTACCAGGCCTCACGAAAATCCTCGACAAATATAGGCGCCAAGACGGTCCCCTCCACGATTGGCCACCCATGCAGCGGGCAGCGTAGAAGAACTTGGCACTGTCCAGTTATAATTTTCAGATTGCTGTGGTTGTTTTGTGAAGCACGTGTATGTGTCATATTTTTGGCGGAGTGAAACATGCGATCTCCCATTCGCAAAGGCGATAGACTGGAAAACGGCGGTTCCGTAACGACCGCCTCGTCGGAAATGCTGTTCATGGGCCGGCTTCTGGCGTGCCAGGGTGACGAGGCACTCTGTGCGCGGCATGGGAGGACGACGATTGCCGAGGGCAACGTCTCGTTTCCCGGCAAGGGCGGCAGGCCGGTCGCGATGCATCATCACCGCTGCGCGTGCGGCTGCCGGCTGCTTTCGTCGCTGCAGAACGTGAATATCGCTTGACGATGGCGGTCGATCTGGCAGCGGTGGGCTTGCCGAGTGCCTACCCCGCGAACAAGCCGCGCCTGGTGCCGTGGCTCATCGGCTGGGTGCTTTGCTGCGGGATTGGCGGCGCGGTAGCGCTGTTGCTGTGGCCGGCGGGCACGCCAGCGCGCGGTGCGTGGTTCTGGTTCAGCGTGGTGGGCCTGCCCAACGGCTTGTTCCTTTTCACGCTTGGCATTGCGCGTGCCGGATACGAAGCGATCTGGCTCCGGGCGCATTACCGGAACATGCACCGGCGTCAATGGCTGAGTCACCGCGTGCGCCATGCGCAGCAGCCATTGCAGGTACTCGGTATCGGGTATTGCCTGCCGCTCAAGGGCGAGCCGCTTTCGGCTGCCCTTGCCGGGACGAAGATCTCGATGGAGGCGCAGTCGCCGCGCACGGGTGCCGGAACGATCGTGCATAGCCGGTTTGCAGATGACGATCCGCTGTTTGCGCAAGCGGACGAAGAGGAACCAGCGCCATCGGCGGATGAGGACATGGCGGACGCTGCCGGACAGCAGCCGAGCGTTGCGCCTGCGCCCACGCGTGAGCAAATTCCGCCCGTCGTGCGGATGCTTGCCCAGACCCTCGACACGCTCGGCCAAAGCCTGCATGCATTGTCGCAGTATGGCGCGGCTTATGCGCCCGCCGTGCGGGTGCTCGCTACTGCCGAGTGCGCCGATACTCGTGTGCAACAGGTCCGCCACGCCCTGCGGATTGCAGGATTGCCTGCGCTTGAGTGCATCGCGGTGCCGGCCGGCAACGGCCTGCTCGTGGCCGACGCGTGGCTCGACGCTGGCGAGAAGCGGCCGCTGCTGGTGATTGCCGCGCAGTGGCACGATGCGCCGCCCGCTGGCAGTACCGAAGGTGGCGTCGCTGTACTGCTCGGTCCCGGTGTGTTTCTGCTACCTGAGCCGGTCAAGGTCATGGCGACCCTGCACCGGCCCGTGGCAGGCGAGCTGGATGCGCTCGCTGATGTGCTGGCGAACGCCGTGATGTGGGGCAACGCCGAAGCCCCTGCCGTCAATCCCGCCTGGATCAGCGGGCTGGACGCCTCGCACGATACGGCTCTGCTGTCTGCACTCGGCAGCGCTTCGCTGAGTGGCGTCACCAAGCTGGAAACGCAGCGCCGGCCCGATAGCCTCATCGGTCACGCGGGCGCGGCAGGCGGCTGGCTGTCGATTGCCGCCGCCGTCGAGTCAGCAACTGCCGGCCCGCACCTGATCGTTCACACCCCCGAGCACGCGCAAACCGCGCAGGCCGCCATCCTTTACGTGAGCCGCGCAACGGCCCCCAGAACGGAAGCAACGGACCCCACTTCGCCATATGACGAATCCAACGAATAACCTCAAGGCACTCGCATCGCAGGACGAATCCTCTGGCGCGCCCGGTTCCCTCGCCACCTGGGGGCTGGTGGTGGCCGCCGTCGCGTTGACCGCACTGGCGCTCGGCCTGGTCTGGCTCAAGGGCGATCAGTTCAATGTGCCGACGCTGGACGCCAAAAAAACAGCCTCGATCTGGATTCTCGCTGTACTGGCTGGGATCTTGATCCTGCATCCCGTTGCACTGGGGCTTGGCGCGTACAGCGCGGCAGGCCGGCTTTTTCGCCGGGAGACCGGCAGCCAGCCGGAGGCCGTCAAGGCCACCTCGGCGCTCAAACGTGATGCGCGTCTGCAGTACCTGTGCGAAGACCTGCGTGCCTCGCACGGCTGGTTCTGGCGCTACCGGCTGCCGTGGCTGCTGGTGAGCGGCAACGATGCGCTGGTCGATACCGTGGCGCCCGGCCTCAAGCAGGCGGGCGTGATGCATATCGCCGATGCCATCCTCGTGCATGCGGCGCCTGACGGCATGGATGCGGGGCTGTGGCGCAAACAGGTCAGGCAGTTGCGACGCAGGCGTCCGGTCGACGGCGTGGTGCAGGTAGTGCGCACGGGTGAGGCCATCCGGCCCGACGCCGAGCTTCCCCGCATGCTCTTGACCATCGCAACCGAGCTCGGCTGGGCTGCGCCCGTGACGTTTCTGCATCCGGTGCCGACGACCGGCCGCCAACCCGAGACGTTCCAGGCCATCGGCGCCTTCCTGTCGGGTTCAATCCGCCGTGGGACACAGGGGCCTGCCAATGCACTGAACGACCAGCTTACGACGCTCGAATTGCACACGGGGACGATTGCCGTGGAGCTGTGCTACGAGTCGACGCGCATGCCGTACCTCGCGCAGGTATCGCAGTACATCGGTGGGCAGCGAGAGAGGATCGTGACCAGTTGGGATGCGTTGATGGCCTCGAAGTGGCTTCGCGCGCCACTGCAAGGCGTGATGTTCGCGCCGGTGTTTGCCGCGAGCCAGCCGGGTGCGGTGCCTGTGCTGACGCCAGCCATGGCCGTATCGGCCGCTTTAGCCGCGTTGGCTGAAGCGGCCCGGCCTGGCGTCCCCAGCATGGCGCTGCGCGAACAGCCGGCCTCGCTACTGCCCACGTGGCAGGAGATCGGCCGCAGCCTGCGCCGGCATCGCGGCAGGCGCATCGGCTTTTACTGGCCGAACGCGCTCGCCGCGCTTGTCACCGTGGCAGCGATCGGCTGGTGCGTGGCGATGACAATCTCGTTTGCCGGCAACCTGCAAGGCATCCGGCAGGCGCGGGCGAGCGCCGAGGCAGCCGACGCAACCGTCGCGGCCGCGCCCGGCAGCCCGGCCGCCCTGCGCGCGCAGCTCGCGTTGCAGCAGCGCATCGAGATGCTGGAGTACCGGCAGCGGCATGGCGCACCGTGGCATCTGCGCGCGGGCCTGAACCGCAATGACGCGATTCTCGATGACCTGTGGCAGTCATATAGGACGGTCGCCGAGCGCAACCTGCAGCGCCCGGTCGTGCAGACCCTCCGGGCCGCGCTCACCGATCTCGCGCAGACGCGCGCCGATGCGTTGCAGAGTCACGACGCGCAGCGGCGCGGCTATGACGCGCTCAAAGGGTACCTGATGCTGGCGGAACCGCGCCGCACCGATCCCGCATTCCTGACGGGGCTGATCGTCTCCGCGTGGCCCGCACCGGCGGTGATGCCGGCCGGCGAGTGGCTGGACACGTCGCAGCGGCTCGCCAGCTTCTACGCAACCCACCTGAAGGCGCACCCGGAATGGCGCATCAACGCGTCCGACACCCTCGTGGCCGAGGCGCGCAACACACTGGTCAACCAAATCGGCCTCGCGAACGCCGACGACACGGTCTACCAGAACGTGCTGGATGACGCGAGGGGCAAGTACGCCGATGGATCGCTCGCGACGCTGCTCGATGGCGCAGACGCGCGCGGGCTCTTCACCACCGCGCGGACGGTGCCGGGCGTCTTCACGCGCGCGGCGTGGGACGGCATGATCGCCGAGTCGATCGACAAGGCCGCTCGCGAACGGCGCGTGCAGGGCGACTGGGTGCTGTCGAATGGGGGGCCGGCACAGTCGGTGGACGCGGCCGTCGTGCAGGGGGCCGGGACGACGACGAGCGCACGCCAGGAACAACGCGCCACCGACGATCTCAAGGCGCGGCTGACCGCGCGCTATTTCGCGGAATACACGGCCGCATGGCAGGGCATGCTCAACAGCGTCCAGTGGCAGCCGGCGGCGAACCTGAACGATGCGATCGACCAGCTCACCCGGCTGACGGACGTGCAGACGTCACCGCTGATCGCGCTGATGCGGTCCATGCAGTATCAGGCACAGGCAGGCCGCCCGCCGCAGGCGCTGACCGACGCACTGGTGCGCAAGGCGCAAAGCCTGATCGGTAGCGATGACAAGGCCCAGGCCCCCGCCATCCATCCTCTGGACAAGCCGTTTGGCCCGCTGCTCGCGCTGATGGGCGACAGTGGCGGCAGCACCAACACTAGCACTGCCGCTGGCAGCGGCGCAGGTCACGGCGGGAATGCCGCCAGTGCCACCACGACGCTGAACGGGGTGAGCCTAGCGCGCTACCTGACGGTCGCCACCACGATGCGCCTGAAGCTCCAGCAGGTGGCGGCGAGTCCCGATGCGCAGGCGATGGCCCGCTCGCTCGCGCAGGCCGTGTTCCAGGGGAAGCTCTCGGAGCTCGCGCAGGCAAAGGATGACGCAGCGCTCACCGCCGCTAGCCTGGGCACGCAGTGGTCGGGCTTTGGCGACGCGCTGTTTGCACGTCCGCTCGACACTGCCTGGCTGACGATCCTGCAGCCGGCCGCCGCGAGCCTGAACGAAGCGTGGCGCGTGAGCGTCGCTGCACCGTTTGCGACCACCTTCAGTGGCCGCTATCCGTTCTTCGATACGAACGCCGATGCGTCGTTCGCCGAACTGGGGCGCTACGCGCGCCCCGACACGGGACTGATCGCCCGCTTCATCACGACACAACTGGCCGGCGTGCTCAAGCCGCAAGGCGACCAGTGGGTTCCAAATGAACTGGCGCCGCAGGCGTTGCAGTTCGATCCCGCGTTCCTCGCCGCGATCCGGCAGCTGTCCACGCTTGGTGCCCAGATGTACGTGCAGGGTGATGCGGGATACCGCTTCGAGATCATGGCATTGCCGACCCCGAACGTCACGCGTTCGGCGCTGTCCGTTGACGGCAAGCAGATCGTCTACTTCAATCAGCGCGAGGCGTATACGCCGCTCGCGTGGCCCGGCAATGGCCTGCACGGCCACGCGGGCTTGACGTGGCAGACGGTCAACGCCGGCACGCGCCAGGCGTTCGAGTCGACCGGCGACTGGGCCTTCCTGCGTCTGCTGGCGAAGGCCGATGTCAAGCCGCTCGACAGCACGCGCTATGCACTCACGTGGAAGGATATGGAAAAAGATGCGGATGGCGAGCCGCTGCGCTACGTGCTGCGCACGCAGTTGGGCGCGGGTCCGCTGGATCTGCTCAAGCTGCGCGACTTCAGGATGCCCGAGCGCGTCTTTATCGTCGGCAAGGCCGGGACGGCGCCGGTTCTGCCTCCATTGCGACCGGAGATGACACCATGAGTGACGAAGACAATCCGCTGCTGAGATATTACGACGCGGAGATGCGCTATCTGAGCGAGGCGAGCAGGGAGTTCGCCGCGGCGCAGCCTGATGCGGCGCGCCGGCTGGGCCTGACGAGCCTGGGTGAGCGCGAGGACAGCGTGGAACAGCTCTACCAGGGCTTTGCGTTCCTGATGGCGCGGATGCGCGCGAAGCTCGATGACGCGTTGCCGGAGATCACCGACCCGTTGATCGACAACCTGTGGCCGCACGCCGGGCGCACGATTCCGTCGCTGGCGATCCTCGAATGCGTGCCGCGCGCGGGCGAGGCACGCGTGCTCGGTAAGCTGCCCGCGGGCACTCAGGTGCGCTCCGGCCCGGTCGGCCCCGAGGGCACCATATGCACGTACCGCACCACCCAGCCCGTGCCTCTGCTGCCGCTCGCACTGGTGGAGGCAGGTCCTGCGGTGCGCGCCGACGGCCGCACGGTGATCCGCATCGCGTTCGACCTGCTGCATTTCGACCAGCGCCCGCTCGATGACCTGGCGCGCATCCGCTTGTACCTGCATGGCGACCGGCCGACTGCCTCGGCGTTATATGCGGCGTTCACGCGCCAGGTCGAGGCGATTGCAGTGCGCATGGCGCGGATCCATGATGGGCGCCCGCAGCCACTGCCGCGCATGAGGTTCGAGGTGGCGGGCTTCGGTCCTGAGACGCGGCTCTGGCCGACCGACCACGAGCGGCGCAACGGGGAGCTGGATCGCGAGCAGACGATGCTCGAGTACTTCACGTTCCCCGAGAAATTCCATTTTGTGGACCTGTGCGGGTTCGATGCGGCGAGCGTGCCTGCGGGCGAAACGCGTATCGAATTCGAGGTCCTGCTCAACGGGCCGCTCGCCGGCGACGTCGCGTTTGGCACCAGCAACCTCCGGCTCTTCTGCACACCGGTGATCAACCTGTTCGAGATCGATGCGCAGCCGCTGCAGCCCAACGAGCACGATCGCGACTACCTAGTGCGCGCGCAGGACGCCGACGGCGCGCACATCGAACCCTACGATGCGCTGTCGGTCGCGGCTACCGACCTGAACAGTGCGGAGCAGCACGCTTACCGGCCCTTCAAGGCATTCCAGCACCGTGGCGGCATGCTGCGGCACGAGGCGCCCGAGCGGTACTTCCATGCGTCGTTGGGCTTTGGCGTGACCGGTGGCCGCCAGATGTGGATCACGCTGGGCGGCCACGTATGGGACAAACTTGGGGACGCCCCCGGTAGCCCGCCCGATACGCACGTGAAAGTGCGCGTGCTGGCGAACAACGGCACGTTGCCGCGCACGGCGCTGCGCGAGTCGACGATCACCACGCTCGCATCGGGCGCGGGGGACGTCGGCAGCGTTCGCAACCTGACGCAGCCCACGCTGCCGCTCTATCCGCCGAGACGCAGGCAATACCAGTGGCAGGTCATGTCGCATTTCTCCGGTCACGAGTTCAACACGCTGGACACGGATGTGCTGCGCGGCGTGCTTGCCCTGTACGACTGGACCGGGCGGGACGACAACGCGAAGCGCATCGCGGCGATCCGGCGAGTCAGGCTCGACCAGCGGGGCGTCCTGCGCAAAGGGGGCATGCTGCGGGAGTTCGCCATTCACGTGGAGATGGATCCGGCGGGCTTCGCCGGACCTGGCGATGTGGTGCTGTTTGGGGACGTGCTGAGTCACTTCGTCGGGCGGTACGCCAGCCATCGCTATTCAGTGCGGCTCGTGCTGGTCGCGAACGGCAAGGAGACCGCGTATCCCGCCACCGAATTCACAGGATCGGAGTTCTGATGGAAGTGAAACACGCGACGTACGTGACGTACGTGACGCACCTGACATTGCGAAGGGCGCGGCGATCTGCGGTCTCGCTGGGGCTGGCAGGGATGGTCATGCTGCTAGCCGGCTGCGGTGCCTGGCAGTCGGTCAAGGACACGACCGTGGCGGCGACGAGCGCAGTTTTCGTCGCGAAGGTCAAGCAGATGAACCTCGTGATCGTGAGCCGCAGCGCGCTGAATCAGGATGAGCACGGCGTGTCGTTGCCGGTCGTGCTGCGTATTTACCAGTTGAAGGACTCCAAGGCGTTTGAAACGGCCACCTACGCGCAACTGCTCGCAGGTGCTGGCGACCCGCTGAAAACGGATATCTTCGGCCTCACGGAAGTGACGCTTGGCTCCGCCGCAACGGTCAGGCTGTCCGAGCCGATGGCTGATGATGCGCAATACGTCGGTGTCGTCGCGTTTTTCCGTGAGCAGTCGAGCGCCGAATGGCAACTGGTGATTCCGAAGGCGCGATGGAAGAAGGGCGATCCGGTGACGCTCGCCGTCGCAGACAACCGGCTCGAGCTGGAGCCAAGGCATTGAACGCTTCGAAGCTGATCTCGTTTCAGCCTACCTCGACGTGCTGGCCAAACTCCTCCAGCAGGCTTGCGCGATGCTCGTCCAGTCTGGGCGAGCGCCGGAAGCCGCTCGCACCTGCCTGGCTGCCGATCTTGATCGGGTTGCCGGCCAGGGTGATCGGGCGGTCCTCGCCGATGCTGGCTTGCAGCAGCATGCCGCGCGCTTGCACGTGCGGGTCCTGCACGATGTCGGCCACGCTTTGCAGCGGGCCGTGCGGCACGCCCGCGCCTTCCAGCGTGGCCGACCAGGTGGCGCTGTCCGCATTGGCCAGGCGCGCTTCCATGCAAGTCTTGAGTTCGGCGTGGTGCTGGTTGCGCGCCACCACGGTGGCAAAGCGCGGGTCGGCAGCCAGCTCCGGCAGGCCGAGCGCGGCGCAGAGTTTCTGGAACAGGGTGTCGTTGCCCGCCGCAATGACGATGAAGCCGTCAGCGGTCTTGAACATGTCGAACGGCGTGATGGAGGGATGGCGCGTGCCCAGCGGCGCGGGCACGGCACCGGTGGCGGAGTGGCGCGCGATGGCGTTTTCCAGCAGCGCGACCTGGCAATCGAGCATGCCGATATCGACGCGTTCGCCAAGCCCTGTGCGGCTGCGCTTGAGCAGCGCGGACTGAATGCCAATGGCGGCATACAGTCCCGCGCCAAGGTCGCCGATGGACACGCCGACCCGCACCGGGTCGCCGCCGGCCTGGCCGGTCACACTCATCAGGCCGCCCATTGCCTGCACCACCATGTCGTAGGCGGGCCGGTCGCGGTAGGGGCCGGTCTGGCCGAAGCCCGAGATCGAGGCATAGACCAGACGAGGGTTGGCGGCGTGCAAGGTTTCCCACGTAAAGCCGAGCTTTTCCATGACGCCGGCGCGGAAGTTCTCCACCAGCACATCGGCGCCGGCGATCATCGCCTCCAGCACTTCACGGTCGCGTGGGGATTTCAGGTCGAGCGCGATGGATTCCTTGTTGCGGTTGACCGAGGCGAAGTATGCCGACTCGCCATCCACGAACGGGCCTACATGCCGGGAGTCGTCACCGCCTGCGGGGTTCTCGATCTTGATCACGCGCGCGCCGAGGTCGGCCAGCATCATGGTGCAGTAGGGACCGGCCAGCACACGGGTCAGGTCCACCACGGTAAAGCCCGCGAGCGGGAGGTTTGCGGCATTGCGATTCATGGAAATCCTTTTGGGCCGGGAGGCCCCGGGTATATCGAACGAGTGCGGGAAGGGCGTGCGGCTCAGTCGATCCTGGCGCCGCTGCTCAAAGTCAGATCTGCCACGGTCTTTCCTTCTCGCTGCGCGAACTGCCGGAACTCCGCGGGCGATGCGGACGGCGAGACTTCTTCGCCGCGGCTGGCCAGCCTGGCCCGCAATTCCGGTTTGGCCAGTGCCTTGGCGGAAGCGGCGAAGAGTTTCTCGATCACGGCGGGCGGTGTTTGCGCCGGGGCAAACAGGCCGTACCAGTTGGTCACGTCGTAGCCTTTGATGCCGGCTTCGGCGATGGTCGGATAGTTCGGCAGCACGGAAGAGCGTTTGGCGGAGGTGACGGCAATGCCGACCACCTTGCCGGTATCGATCATGGCCTGCACGGAAGCCGGCGTGGCAAAGGTGAACTGCGCATCGCCGGCGGCCACCGCTTGCGCGGACGGCGCGCCGCCCTTGTAGGGCACGTGGGTAAGCTGGACGTCGGCCAGCTTGGTGAACTGCACGCCGGCCAGGTGCGTGATCACGCCGTTGCCGGAGGACGAGTAATTGAGCGCGCCGGGGTGCTGGCGGGCTTTCGCCAGCAGGTTGGCCACGCTGGTGATGCCGGATTCCTTGTTGGCCGCCAGCAGCAGCGGCGAGACGGTCAGCCGCGTGATGGGCGCAAAGTCCGTGGGCTCGTAGCGGATGTTCTTGTAGAGCACCTTGTCGCCGCCCATCAGGCTGGCCGAGGCGATATACAGCGTGTAGCCATCGGCCGGGGCCTTGGCCACGATCTCGGCGGCAATGGTGGTGCCCGCGCCAGGCTTGTTGTCGATGATGACCGGCTGCCCGAGTTCCTTGGAGAGCGCATCGCCATACAGCCGCGCCACGTTGTCGGCGCCGCCGCCAGCGGGGAAGCCGATCACCACGCGGATCGGCTTGATTGGGAAAGCGTCCACCGCCAGCGCGGGGCCGGCCAGGGCGGATGTGGACACTAGCAGGAACAGCAGGGTTGGGTGCCGCTTGGTCATCGTTGTCTCCGGGTTTTGTTTTTTGCGTTCCGTGTTCCGTGTTCTGTCTTCTGCGTTCTGCTTTCTGCTTTCCGCGGCGTGCCTACCTGCCGGTGAATACCGCGGCGCGTTTCTCGCGCCAGGCGGCTGCGCCCTCGCACAAATCCGCCGACGCCCCGGCCCGCGCGATCTCGCGTTCCAGCGCGGCCGTGTCCAGCGCGCCGCGCGCGATCTGGTTCAGGGCCTGCTTCATGCCCAGCAGGGCAATGGGCGCCATGCCGGCGAGCGTGGCGCTGAGCGCATCGACGCGCTGCGCCAGGGCGTCGGCCGTGACGATCTCGGTCAGGAAGCCCACCTTGAGCATTGCATCCGCATCGAGCCGGTCAGCCGTCAGGAAGAGGCGCTTGGCCGTGTCCACGCCCAGCCGGCTGACATAGCGCTCCAGCCCGCCCCGGTAGAAATGCAGGCCGAGCCTGGCGGCCGGCATGAACATGTCGCAGTGGGGCACGCCCACGCGGAAGTCGCAGGCCAGGCACAGATCCGTGGCGCCGCCATAGACGCCGCCGTTGACCGCCGCGATGGTGACGGGGCGAGCGGCTTCGATCAGGTCGATCATCTCGCCGAAGGCCGGCGCCCCCGCCTCGTCGGCGCTGGCCAGCGCGCCGATGTCGTAGCCGCTGCAGAAATACTTGCCGGTACCGGTGAAGCGCAGAACCAAAACAGTCTCCATCGCATTGATGGAGTTGATATGCTCGCGAAGTACCAGCAAATCATGCGGACTTAGCCGATTCGCCACTTCGGGACGTTCAAAGGTGATGGTTGCAACGCTTCCATCGATACTGAGCCGAGGTTCGCCGTGTTTTTGCATATAAGATTGATGTTTAGATATATTGAGGTTGATTTTAGATATGCCAAAGGAAGCATCAAATCGAGGTTTACCCGTGCAATCGCTCCAGGACCGGATCCGGGAGGCGATTGAGGAAGAGATTCACGCCGGCAAGCTGAAGCCCGGATCTCAGCTGGACGAGCGTGCGCTGGCCGAGCAATTCGACAGTTCGCGCACGCCGGTGCGGGAGGCATTGCTGATGCTGGCGGCGCAAGGCCTGGTGACGATCGTGCCGCGCGCGGGGATCTTCGTGCACAAGCCAACCGTGGCCGAACTGGTGGCGATGTTCGAGACGCTGGCTGAGATGGAGGGCGTGGTGGCCCGGCTGGCAACGCAGCGCATCAGCGAGGCGGGCAGGGCGGCGCTGTCGTCGGCGTTCGAGCATGGCCGGGCCTTTGTGGAGGCGGCCGATACGCCGGGCTATGTGGATGCCAACCGTGATTTCCACGACGTGCTCTATCAGGCTACAGCCAACCCTTATCTGGCAGAGCAGATCCGCATGCTGCGGCGGCGGCTGGCGATCTACTGGCGCCATCGCGGACTCATCAACCCCGCTCGCGTGCCGAGTTCCTTCCAGGAGCACGGCGTGATCGTGGCGGCGGTACTGGCGGGCGACGCGGACGCGGCGGCTGCCGCGATGCGCGCGCATCTTTCGGCGGGTGGCAAGGCCGTCGCCGATCTGGTGCTGCTGGCGCAGGACGCTTATGACGAGCCGGCCGCCGCCGCGGGAGGGCGCTGAGCCAACCGCGCCGCGCCGAACGCGCTGGCGCGGCAACTGGTAGCATCGCAGACAGCTGGTCCGGCGCCCACGGGCACCCGGCCAACAACTGGTCAACGGGGCGGCAGCGCTGCCTCCGCTTTTCAACGCTGTTTTCCCGAGTCTCCCGCTTCGTGTCCGCCGAACCCTATTTCTACGAGCCCGCCAACGGGCATGGCCTGCCGCATGATCCCTTCAACGCCATCGTCGGGCCGCGCCCGATCGGCTGGATTTCGTCGCGCGGTGGTGATGGGATTGTCAATCTCGCGCCGTATAGCTTCTTCAACGCCTTCAACTACACGCCGCCCATCGTGGGTTTTTCCAGCATTGGCTACAAGGACAGCGTGCGCAATATCGAGCAGACCCGCGAGTTCTGCTGGAACCTGGCCACGCGGCCGCTGGCCGACGCCATGAACGCGAGCTGCGCGGCCGTGCCGCCGGAGGTCGACGAGTTCGAACTGGCGGGGCTCACGCCGGTGGCGTCGCGCATGGTCGCGGTGCCGCGGGTGGCGCAAAGCCCGGTCTCGTTCGAATGCAAGCTCACCCAGCTGATCCAGCTCGAGGGCGTCGATGGCCATCAGGTGCCGACCTGGCTGGTGCTGGGCGAGGTGGTCGGCGTGCACGTGGACAAGGCGCTGTTGAAGGACGGCATCTATGACACTGCCGCGGCCCGGCCGATCCTGCGCGGCGGCGGGCCGGCCGACTACTTCGAGATCGGGCCCGAGGCGCTGTTCCACATGCGGCGCCCGCGCTGAGCGCTTCCTCGGCGCTGATGGTGGATTCCAGGCCGGCTGATTGCCGGCTTTTTCACGCCTGCAGATTCGGCTTGACAGACAGACCTGTCTACTAAAATAATGTAGACAAGTCTGTATCATTTTGAGTTCGCAGAATGCGCTACAGGCCGCTTTTTTTAATTCATTGCTGTCGCAGCCAGGAGAAGTCGATGTCGTCCAACCCCGAAATCCGTCCGCCCGTGCCCCCGTTCACCCGTGAAACCGCCATCCAGAAAGTACGCGGCGCCGAAGACGGCTGGAACAGCCGCGACCCCGAGCGTGTGGCGCTCGCCTACACCGTCGACAGCGCGTGGCGCAACCGTGCGGAGTTCGTGAACGGGCGCGAGGCCATCGTCGGCTTCCTGGCGCGAAAGTGGCAGAAGGAGCTGGACTACCGCCTGATCAAGGAACTGTGGGCGTTCGACGGCAACCGCATCGCGGTACGGTTCGCGTACGAGTGGCATGACGATTCGGGCAACTGGTATCGCTCCTACGGCAACGAGAACTGGGAGTTCAACGAAGCCGGCTTGATGCAGCGGCGCTTTGCCTGCATCAACGATGCGCCGATCAAGGAGTCCGAGCGCAAATTCTTCTGGCCTTTGGGGCGCCGGCCGGACGACCACGCCAGCCTGAGCGATCTCAGCTTATAAGCCGCATGGCCCGATCAGGGATAATCGCCCCATTTTTCGCAGCAAGGAACACTTCAGCCATGGCCACGCCTTCTGCCCGCGAGCGCATCCTGGATACCGCCGCCCGCCTGTTCTACCAGGACGGGCTGCGCGCGACCGGCATCGACAAGATCATCGCCGAGTCAGGCGTGGCCAAGATGTCCCTGTACCGGCATTTCGCCTCAAAGAACGAGTTGATCGCGGCCTTCCTCGACCAGCGCCACGAGAGCTGGATGCGCTGGTTCGAGCAGGACGTGGAAGCGCGCTTTGCCGCCAGCCCCGGCCTGGAGGTCATCGCGCAGGCGCTGGCCGGCTGGTTCTCCGACAAGGATTTTCGCGGTTGCGCGTTTATCAATGCGGTGGCCGAGGCGGGCGCCTCTGGCGAGGGCACTCAGGTGGCGCAATCCGTGGCGCACAAGGCGGAACTGGCGGCCTATATCGGTTCGCTGGTCAGGCGCCTTGGCCTGCCGGAGCCCGATGCCATTGCTGAAGAGGCGATGCTTTGCGTGGAAGGCATGATCGTGCGGTACCAGATGACAGCCGATCCGGGCGTGATCGATGCCGGACGGCGGTTGCTGCGCCGCTTGCAGCAAGTGCGTTGAAGGCGGGGGCGCAAAGCCCATTTTCGGGCGGCAGTTACAGCGGCGCGGGTTGTGTCTGGGGTGGCTGCACAGGATGCGTTGGCTGCGCAGGCGCGGCCGGCTTCTTGTCGCTCGTGCCACTGTAGGCGAAGTACTTGGCCTTGGCGCCCTTGGCCCAATACGCCAGGGTGAACTGCTTGCTGTCGCGCGCGTAGAGCATCTCGAGGCTGCCGTTGGCTGCCTCCCACTCGGCGTAGCCGTTCTCGGCACTGGGCTCGGTCTTGCGCTTGGACTCGTAGCGGGCATCGAGCTTCTTGCTCACGTCATCCAGCGCGGACCGGTCGAACGTCAGTGTGACGAGCGCCACCGTGTCGCCCGCGTCGCAGTTCACGATCGCGCGGGTCAGGCCCGGCAGATTGAAACGGTCAAGGTGCTTGAGCTCCACCGTGTCCCCGCCGGCCCACGGCGCGGTGCCAGTCTTGACGCGATTCGGGCCGGGGGTCATCCGCGCGCACTTGGTCTTGCCAAGCTCAAGGCCGAGGGGGGCCGCGTCCTTGCCGGGCGGTTGTGCGTGGGCGGCGATCGACGCCAATAGGAGGGCGGCGAGGAGGGGGCGCTTCTTCATCATGGTTTTGGCGAGATTCGAGATCTCGAAACGAACATGAGAGAGATTCTAAGGCCTGCCGCCGCGAGGCTATGCACTTCCGCGTTTTGCCCCAGTGTGTTGAGCAAGCTTTGACGCCACCGCCGTTTGTGTTTCGCACGGTCCATACCGCGTTCCGGGCGCGCGATTCGCGGCCGGAACGCGTAGCGTGCAGCGGCGTTGACGCGTCATGCGCCGTAGTAGAAGGCGCTGCGCACGGCATCGATCCGAGGTTGCATGCTGGCCTGAGCCTGCGCCTGTGGTGGCATGCTTGCCGCGTCCCCCTTGGCTGCCGCGGCAGCTTGCGCTGCCACCTTGGCTTCGGCCGCTTGAATGTCCTGGGGATACGTCGCGTCGTCGCCGCGGCCCGGCTGGTAGCCGGCTTGCTCCAGCCGGATCAGGTCGGCGCGGACTTCGGCACGGGTGAGTGGCGCCGGCTCGCTTTGCGCGAAGGACAGAGCCGGCACTGCCAGGGCGCAGGACAGCAAGACTGTGCGAACGATTGCTTTCATGGTGCGTTACCTCTTTCAGTTGGAAGGGCCCGGTGTCGCTGGGGCCACCGCGCTTTCATCGAGATGATGAAAGGCTGTCACCAGTATTGGTTTTGCGCGGTGACCTCGGCCTTACCATCTCATTACAATCCCGTCATGCACCGCTGATGCTGCCGATGTCGCTACGCCGCTACGCCGCTACGCCGCTATGGCGTCACGGCAGTCCGTTGCCAGCCGCCGCCCAGCGCCTTGACCAGCATCACGCTCGCGATCAACTGGCGTCGGTGCACCTGTTCGGCGGCCCGTTCGCTGGCAAGCGCGGTGCTCTCCAGCACGCTGACATCCAGGTAGGCCACCGCGCCCTTGCGGTAGCGGTCCAGCCCCAGCGCCAGAGCGCGCTCGGACGCCTCGGTGGCGGCTTGCTGGCTGCTGGCCTCTTCCTGCAGCGCATGCAGCGCGGCAAAGTTGTCTTCTACCTCCTGGAAGCCGCGCAGCACGCTTGCGCGATAGTCGGCGGCACTGGCATCGAACTGCGCGCGCGCGCTGTCGGCCATCGCCTGGCGGCGGCCGCCGTCGAACAGCGTGGCGGCCAGTGCCGGGCCGATTGCCCAGAAGCGGCTCGGCGCGGTCAGCCAGCTGGCCAGGCTGGTGCTCTCCAGGCCGCCGCCGACGGCGAGCAGCAGGCTCGGGAAAAACGCGGCGCGGGCCACGCCGATCTGTGCATTGGCGGCTGCCACGCGGCGTTCGGCGGCGGCAATGTCGGGGCGGCGCTCCAGGAGTTGCGAAGGCAGGGCGGCGGGCATGGCCGGCAGGGTGGGCAGCACGGCAGTATCGGCCAGTGGCGGCAGCGAGAAGGGCGCTACGGGCTCGCCCAGGAGCGTGGCGATGGCATGCTCCAGCTGCGCGCGGTTCAGGCGCAGGTCGGCTAGCTGCGCCTTGGTGCCCTCGAGCTGCGCCTTGGCTTGCGCCACGTCGCCTTCGGTGGCGATGCCGCCACGGTAGCGGTTGTCGGCCAGTTGCAGGACCGTGCCGTAGGCGTCGACGGTGCGCCTGAGCAGGTCGATCTCCCGGTCGGCCGAACGCAGGCCGAAGTAGTCGGCGGCCAGCTCGGCCTGCAGGCCGAGGCGCACCGCCGCCACGTCGTCCGCACTGGCCTGGGCGCGCGCCTCGGCTGCATCCACGCCATTGCCGATGCGTCCCCACAGGTCGGGTTCCCAGGAGGCGGTGAGCCCTAGCAGGTGGTCGGGCTCGGTCTTGCCGGCCAGCGAGCGGCCAACCACATTGGCCGAGGTATGGCTGCTGCTGGTGCCCAGCCCGGCGCTGACGGTGGGAAAGTAAGCCGCATGCGCGGCCCGGGCCTGGGCACGGGCGTCTTCCAGCAGGGCCACGGCCTTGCGCAGCGTCTGGCTGGAAACGTCGATGCGGGCTTCTAGCGCGTTGAGCGGCGCGTCGCCATACACGCGCCACCAGTCCGGCGCGATGCCCGCCGGGCCGCCCGGATGCGCGGCGCTGGCGCCGGCTTCCTTGTATGCGGCGGGCGTGTCGACCGTGGGTGGCTGATAGGCCGGCGCGGTGGCGCAGCCTGCCAGCAGCGCTGCCAGCGCCAACGCGGCGAGCGACGCCGCCAGGCGGCGTGGCCGGGCGGCAGGCACGCGGGTTTGACGAGAACGCTTGGGAGTCTGCATGGCGGGCCTACTTAGCCTGGCTGGCCGTGGTTGCCGGCTGGGTGGCCGGCGTGGCCGGTGCATCCACCGCATCCGCCGCCACCCGGACCCGATCGCCCGCCAGCAGGCCGTCGCCGGGGTTGACCACCACCTGTTCGCCGCCCTGCAAGCCCTCCGTGATCTCCACATGCGAGCCAAAGTCTCGGCCCAGCGTCACCTGCCGGATCGCCAGCTTGCCGTTCGTGCCCACCACGGCCACGCAGGTGCCTTGCGGGCGGAACATCAACGTGTTGGCCGGCAGGGTCAGGCCGGCCCTTGCTTGCGGCGCGCTCAGGTGGACCTCGGCATAGGCGCCCGGCAGGATCCGTCCCCCCGCATTGTCCACGTCCAGCTCCACGCGCAGGCTGCGCGTGACGTTGTCGATGGCGCCGGCATTGCGCGCCACGGCAGCGGCAAAGCGCTGGCCGGGGAACTGCGGCAGCGTCAGCCATGCCTGCATCTGCGGGCCAACCATGCCGCTTGCATCCTGCGGCACCTGCACATACACACGCAGCCGCGTGCCGGCGGAGAGATGGAACAACTCCCGGCCGGGTCCGCCGGCGCTGCCGGCATCGATCAGCGCGCCGGTGTCCACGTTGCGCGCGGTCACCACGCCGTCGAAGGGCGCGCGGATCTGCGTGTACGAGGCGAGTTGCGCCAGCCGTGCCGTGTTGGAGCGGGCGGAGGCCAGCGTGGCGGCCTTGGCCTGCATGTCGGCCACCTTCTGGTCGGTGTCCTGCTGCGCCACCGAGCGGGATTTGAGCAGGTCTTGCCAGCGCTCGGCGGTGCTTTTGGCCAGCGCGTAGTTGGCCGCGGCGATGGCTTCGTCGGCGTGTGCTTGCCGCAGCTGGTCGCTGACCTCGGGCGCGTCGATCTCTGCCAGCAACTGGCCTTGCTTGACCGGGGTGCCGATGTCGGCGTACCAGCGGCGCAGGTAGCCGTTGACGCGTGCATAGACCGGTGCGTCCTGGAAGGCGCGCACGTCGCCCGGCAAGGTCAGTTCCTGCAGCGCCGGCGCGCTGGCAGGCCGCACCGTCGAGACGGTGGTGGCCAGGGCTTCGGCGGTGCGCGTGGCCAGCGTGGCATGGGCATGCAGCCTGGGGAGGATGCCGGCGGCCAGCGCGCCGCCAAGCACGGCCAGTACCAGCAAGCTGGTTCGCAGGCGGCGCGTGCGCGCGGGTGCCATGCCTGGGGCGGCGGTGACGTCGCCGGATGGGGACATGGGAGGAGCAGGGAGAGTCATGCCGGGCCTTTCTGGTCGAGACCGAGAGCGGGATGCAAATCAGGGACAGGGATGGGGGCTGGCGCACGAGCGGCAAGCCACCGGTGCAGCAGCGCGAACAGGGTGGGCACCAGCACCAGCGTGGCGACGGTGCCGCAGGCTAGCCCGCCGATCACGGCGCGGCCGAGCGGGGCGTTCTGCGCGCCGGCATCGCCCGCGCCGAGCGCCATCGGGATCATGCCGATCAGCATGGCCAGCGCGGTCATGACCACCGGACGGAAGCGCCCGATGCCGGCTTGCAGCGCCGCCTCGAGGGGCGCCACGCCCGCCGCGCGCAGTTCGCGCGCCAGGCTGACCACGAGGATGCTGTTGGCGGTGGCGATGCCGATGCACATGATGGCGCCGGTCAGTGCCGGCACGCTGATGGTGGTACGCGTGACAAACAGCATCCACGCCATGCCCGCCAGTGCGCCCGGCAGGCCGCCGATGATGGCCAGCGGGTCAAGCCAGGACTGGAAATTCACCACCATCAGCAGGTACACCAGCACCACCGCAATCGCCAGGCCGCCAAGCAGCCCGGCGAAAGAGGCGTGCATGGTCTGTACCTGTCCACGCACCACCAGCTCGGAGCCGGGTGGCAGCGTCTTGCGCGCGGCATCGACGATGCGGCCGATGTCACCCGCCACCGCGCCAAGATCGCGCCCGCGCACCGAGCCGAAGATGTCGATCACCGGCTGCACGTTGTAGTGCGACACCACGCCTTGCTGACTGGACCGCACCACGTTGCCGAGCGAGCCGAGCAGGTCGCCGCCGCTGCCGGAGTCTGGCGTGGCGGCGCCAAGTCCCATCGGAATGTTGGACAGCGACTGCAGCGAGCCCATGGCGGACTGCGGCACCGACACCATCAGCGGATAGCTCACGCCGTTGCGCGGATTGAGCCAGAAGTTGGGTGAGGTCTGGCCGCTGCCGGAGAGTGAGATCAGCAGGTTCTGCGCCACCTCGCGTTGTGACAGCCCGGCCTGCAGCGCGCGGGTGCGGTCCACATTCACCGTCAGCGCGGGCTGGTCGTCCGGTTGCTGGATATGCACATCGGCCAGCCCCGGCACCGCGCGCAACTGGCCAACCAGTTTTTGTGCCACCGCGCGATTGGCTGCCAGCTGATTGCCCACCACCTGGATATCGAGCGGCGCCGGCAGCCCGAAATTCAGGATCTGGCTGACGATGTCGGCCGGCAGGAAGGAGAAGCTCACGCCCGGGAATGCCTTGGGCAGCAGGGCGCCCAGCTCGTCGACATAGCCCGCCGTGGCGCCATGGCCCGGCTTCAGCGACACCAGGATCTCGGCGTCGGCGGTGCCGATCGGCAGCGCGGAGTCATAGGTCAGGTTGATGCCGCTGACTGGCAGGCCGATGTTGTCGATGATGCCGGCCACCTGGTCCGGGCCGATGGCCGCGCGGATGCGGTTCTCCACCGCATCGGCGATGCGCGCCGTTTCCTCGATGCGGGTACCCGTGCGTGCGCGCATGTGCAGGCGGATCTCGCCGCTGTCCACGCTCGGAAAGAAGTCCTGCCCCAGGAAGGGCACCAGCGCCATCGAGGCGGCGCAGCAGGCCAGGAAGGCCGCGGCCAGCCGCCTGGGGTGGCGCAGTGCCGCGGCGAGGGTAGCGGCGTAGCGCGTGCGGACGCCTTCGAACCCGCGTTCAAAGCGCGCCTGCAGCCGCGCGCAGGCGCGACGCAAGCGGCCTGGGTCGCGCGCCTGCGCCGCGTTGTCGTGTTCGTCATTGCGTTCGCCACGCAGCAGGTAATGCGCGAGCGTGGGAATCAGCGTGCGCGAGAAGAAGTAGGACGCCGCCATGGCGAACACCACGGCCTCGGCCATCGGCACGAACAGGTAACGCGCCACGCCGCTGAGCAGGAACATCGGCAGGAACACGATGCAGATCGACAGCGTGGATACCAGCGTGGGCACGGCGATCTGTGCCGAGCCTTCCAGGATCGCATGCTCCAGCGGCTTGCCCAGCTCGCGGTGGTGGGTGATGTTCTCGATGGCCACGGTAGCGTCGTCCACCAGCACGCCCACCGCCAGCGCCAGCCCGCCCAGCGTCATGACATTGAGCGTCTCGCCGAGCGCGCTGAGCGCCATCAGCGCGGCCAGCACCGAGAGCGGGATCGAGATCGCGATGATCAGCGTGGCGCGCCAGCTGCCCAGGAACAGCAAGATCATCGCGGCGGTCAGGCAGGCGGCGATCAGCGCTTCATGCAGCACGCCGTGGATGGCGGAGGTAACAAAGACCGACTGGTCCGATACTGGCTGCACCCGCAGCGAAGACGGCAGCCCGGCCATGATGCGCGGCAGCATGGCCTTGACCTGGGCGATGATGGACAGCGTGGAGGTGTTGCCGCTTTTCTCGATCTCCAGCAGCGCGGCGCGCTTGCCGTCGCGGCGCACCACGTTGGTCTGCGGCGCGTAGCCGTCGCGCACCTGGGCCACGTCGCGCACATAGACCGTGCCGCCGGGGCCGCTCTTGACCGGCAGGTTGTTGAGTCCGGCCACGGTGGCCGTGCTGCCGTTCAGGTCGACACGGTATTCCAGCGCGCCGATCTTGGCCGTGCCTCCGGGCAGCACCAGGTTTTGCGCATTGATGGCGTTGACCACGTCCAGTGGCGCCAGGCCGCGCGCCTGCAGCGCGCGCGTATCGAGATCCACCATTACCTGGCGTACCTTGCCGCCGTAAGGCAGCGGCACCGACGCGCCCTGCACGGTAGCCAGCTGCGTGCGGATGAAGTTGTTGCCCAGGTCGTAGAGCTGCTGCTCGGGCAGTTGGTCGCTGGCCAGCGCCAGCCGCAGGATCGGCACGGTGGAGGCGCTGTAGCTCAGGATCAGCGGCGGCGTGGTGCCCGGCGGCATGTTGCGCAGCATCGATTGCGCGCCCGACGAGGTCTCGGCAATCGCGCGGTTGATGTCGGCGCCGGGGTGGAAGAAGATCTTGATCACCGCCACGCCGGCGAGCGACTGCGACTCGATATGCTCGATATCGTCCACGCTGTTGGTCAGCGAGCGCTCGTAGCCAGTGACGATGCGGCGCGCCATATCCTCGGCGGACAGGCCGTTGTAGGTCCACACCACGCTGACCACCGGGATGTCGATGGCCGGAAAGATGTCGGTAGGCGTGCGCAGCAGCACCAGCGGGGCGGCAAGCAGCAAGCACAACGCCAGCACCACAAAGGTGTAGGGGCGGCTCAGCGCGAGCCTGACAATCCACATGGTGTGCACTCCGGGATGAGGGTTGGGGGCAGCGACGGCCGCTTTCTTGCGGTGTCCGCGGTGAGTGATGGCCGCATTCTAGGAAGCCGGGGGGGCCGGTAACGCTGTCGAATCGATTACAGATTTGTCATTCAGGAGCACCGCGCCAGCGGCTATCATCCGAGCATGCAAGGCGACCGAAGCGCGCCCTGCCGGTACTGGCCAGGCGAGGATGGACATGAGAATTCTGGTGGTGGAGGACGAGCCCAAGACTGGCGAGTACCTGCGCAAGGGGCTGACCGAATCGTCCTTCGTGGTCGACCTGGCGGTGACTGGCGCCGATGGCCTGCACCAGGCGCTGGAAGTGGTGTACGACCTGGTTATCCTTGACGTGATGCTGCCCGGCATGAACGGCTGGGACGTGCTCAAGCAACTGCGCGAGCACAAGGACACGCCGGTGCTGTTCCTGACCGCGCGCGATGAAGTGGAGGACCGCGTGCGCGGGCTGGAGCTGGGCGGCGACGACTATCTGGCCAAGCCCTTCGCCTTTGTCGAGCTGCTGGCGCGGGTGCGCACCTTGCTGCGGCGCGGCCCGGTGCGCGAGGCCGACCGCATCGAGATCGAAGACCTGGAGATCGACCTGATCCGACACCGCGTGACGCGCGCCGGCCGGCGCATCGAGCTGACGCCGCGCGAGTTCTCCCTGCTGCATTTCCTGGCGCGGCGTCACACCGAGGTACTGAGCCGCACCCAGATCGCCTCCCACGTCTGGGACATGAACTTCGATAGCGATACCAATGTGGTGGACGTGGCGGTGCGCCGCCTGCGCGCCAAGATGGACGACGATTTCCAGCCCAAGCTGATCCACACCGTGCGTGGCATGGGCTATGTGCTGGAGCGCCGGGAACCCTGATGCGCAGGCTCTCGCTCACTGCCCGCCTGGCGCTAGCCTTTGGCCTGGTGGCCGCGATCGTGTTCGGCGGCGCGGGCGCTTACCTCTACCGCGCGCTGGCCATGCAGGTGATAGAGCGCGACGACGCGGAACTGCTGCGCAAGGTGGCGCGCGCGCGGGCCGAGCTGATGGAGCAGGGTGCCCGGCCCGACAGCGACTGGCGCGAAGTGGCGGGCGTGGTGTCCGGCAACGACGAGTTTGCGCTGGTGGTGCGCGCCGCCAGCGGCGCCGTGCTGCTCGCGGCCAATGCCGGCGAAGGGCCGCCCGCCTTGCAGCCGGTGGCGCCCGCTGCGCCGCTCGGGCCCGAAGCAATCCGTGCCTGGACCACGCGGCAGGGTTACCCGGTGCACGGCGTGCAGGCGCTGGTCCCCGTCGGGCCTGGCACTGGCGCCGCCACGCAGACGCTGGCCTTCACGCTCTACCAGACCGCCATCTCCCGCACCACGTTGCTGCGCGCATACCGCGCGAAACTGCTGTTGACGGGGCTGCTGGGCACGCTGGCCGTGGCCGGGCTTGGCTACCTGGTGCTGCGCGCCGGCATGGCGCCGCTGCGGCGCATCGCCGCCGGGGCATCGTCGGTCACGGTGCGGCGGCTCGCGTTGCCGCTCGACCCGGCGCGGCTGCCGCCCGAACTGGCGGAACTGGCTGCGGCCCTGCAACAGATGATGGACCGGTTGCGGGATGGGTTCGAACGCCTGTCACAGTTTTCCGCGGACCTGGCGCACGACTTCCGCACGCCCATCGGCAACCTGCTCGGGCAGAGCCAGGTCGCGCTGTCGAGCGAGCGCAGCGCCGACGAATACCAGGCGCTGCTGGCGTCCAATATCGAGGAATACGAACGCCTCGCCCGCATGATCGAGAACATGCTGTTCCTCGCGCGGGCCGAGAACGCGCGCGTGGCGGTCAACCCGGTGCGCCTGGACCTGGCACGCGAACTGGGCGCGCTGTCCGACTATTTCGAGGGGCTGGCGGAGGCGAGCGGCGTGGCGATCGCGGTGGATGGCGGGGGCGCCTTGCTGGCCGATCCGCTGCTGCTGCGGCGCGCGGTCAGCAACCTGGTGGCCAATGCCATCCGCTACACACCCGCCGGGCAGACGGTGGTGATGGCGGCGCGCACGGGCCCCGCAGGCAGCCGTATCGAAGTGCGCAACCCCGGGGCCGGCATCGCGCCGGAACACCTGCCCAAGCTGTTCGACCGCTTCTTTCGCGGCGATCCTGCCCGCGCCAACTCGGGAGAGTCAGCGGGCATCGGGCTGGCCATCGTGAAGTCCATCATGGACTTGCACCATGGGCACGTTGAGGTGGAGTCCGAAGTCGGGGGAACCACGGTCTTCAGGCTGCTGTTTCCGCCGAGCATGGCGGATTCGGTGTCTTAGGTGCCGCTGCCGCTGTAGCTGTCGCTGTTACTGGCGCAGCGACGTGAGCAGCCGGATGCCGAGCAGCGCCATCACCCCGCCGGCCGCGCGATCCAGCCACAGCTTGAAGCGCAGGTAGAACGCACGCGGCCTGGCGCTAGAGAGCGCGATCGCCACGATGGCGTACCAGCCCGTCTCGATGGCAAAGACCATCAGCGGCAGCGCCAGCAGCAGCGAAGCCGGCACCTGGGCGGGCAACAGCGCGGCAAACACGCTGGCGTAGACCACCGCCGTCTTGGGGTTGCTCAGCTGCGTGGCGAAGCCGCTCAGCAAGGCATGGCTGCGCCCCGTGGCGGGCGCTCCACCGCCTGCAGCTGCGCCGGCCGCCATTGCCAGGGGCGCGCTGGCGCCGCGCCAGATGCGCGCGCCCAGATACACCAGGTAGATGCCGCCGCCCACCTTCATCGCCATGTACAGCCAGGGCACCGCCGCCAGCAACAGCTTGAGCCCGAGCAGCGCGGCCGCGGCAAACACCACGCCGCCCAGCCCCATGCCCAGCGCCATGTAGAGCGCGTCGGCGCGGGAGCTGGCAATGGCGGCGCGTGCCACCATGACGAAGCTCGGGCCGGGGCTGACAGCGCCGAGCGCCAGCGCGCCGCCGATGGCCAATGTCGATGTGAGTGCGTCCATGGGTTTGTCTCGTCAGGAAGGCGGGGATCCGCTGCGGGCCAGCATGAGGCCGAAGCGCGTGGCGAGATGGTAGCAGCAAGACGCACGCGCCGCCGGCTTCGGCAGGCCCCGTTCCCCCGCTCAGTGAGCGCCGAATCCCGCCATGCTCAGCGCCGCAATCGTCTGCGCCAGCTCCTCGCGCAGTGTCGCCACGAGTTGCGCCGCCGGCAGGGCGCGCGCCAGCGGCGCGGCTTGCCCGGCCCATTGCGCGGCGTAGTCCGCATTGCCGCGCGCCTTGGCCGCCGCATGCAGGGCCTTGCCGGCGTCGTAGGTGATCGGGTAATCGGGGATCGCCGGGCGGTCCGCCGCCTCGCCCAGCTCCGTCAGCCGGTTGACGAAGCCGCGCGCGGCCCGGCCGGAAATGGCGCGGGTCAGCGTGGTGCTGGCGGGCTGGTCCGCCAGCAGGGCGGCGCGGTAGGGCGCGTCGGCCACGGTCTCCGGGCAGGCCACGAAGGCGGTGCCGAGCTGCGCGGCCTGCGCGCCCAGCGCCAGGGCCGCCGCAATGCCGGCGCCGTCCATGATGCCGCCGGCGGCGATCACGGGCAGGGCGGTATGGCGGGCCAGCAGCCGTACCAGCGCCAGGGTGCCAAGGCCTTCGTCATGCCCTTCGGGCTTGAACGTGCCGCGGTGGCCGCCGGCTTCCACGCCCTGGGCAACGATGGCATCGACGCCGGCAGCGGCGATCTGCCGCGCTTCGTCCAGGCTGGTGGCCGTGGCCATCAGGAAGATGCCGGCGGCGTGCAGCGCGTCGATCCAGGCCTGCGCCGGCAAGCCGAAATGGAAGCTCACTACCGCGGGCCGCTCCTCCAGCAGCATCGCGAACATGGCGTCGTCGGCCACAAAGCTGGTGTAGATCTCGCGCAGGCTGGCGGGCGGCGTGGCGCCGAATTCGGCGAAGCTCGGCGCCAGGTAGGCCAGCCATTGCGCCTCGCGCGCCGGGTTGGCGACGGCGGGCGCGTGGCAGAACAGGTTGATGTTGAAGGGCTTGTCCGTCAGCGCACGGGTTTCGCGGATGGTCTTGCGGGCGCCCTCGGCGTCCATGGCGCCGACGCCGAGCGAGCCCAGGCCACCGGCATTCGACACTGCCGCGGCAAGCGCCGGCGTGCTGACGCCCGCCATGGGTGCCTGGATGATCGGGGTGGCAAGGCCGAGCCGGGAGAGCAGCGTGCGTGGTTGCGCGGCGTGGATGGGGTTGGTCATTGACGGGCTCCTCGTTTTTTCATTAATGAGTGGATTCTGTGGGGCGGGTTCTGTGCCGTGCGCCGGGCGTGCGATGGCCTTCACAGGAAGCAGAAGACGGCAGAGGCCAGCAGCGCGGCAGCGGCGGCGGCAAGCGGGCCGCTGAAGCTATGGCTGTGCGCCATCAGCGCATCGGATACCAGCGGGCCGGCAATCTGGCCTACGCCATAGGCGGCGGTCATGATGGCAAGCAGGTTGAATGTCACGCGGTGGGCCACGCGTTTCGCGGCGGGCATGGCGATGGTCACGGTGCCAACGAAGGTGCCACCCACCAGCAGCGCGCTAGCCAGGTAGGCCGCGGCCGAGTGGCTGAGCGCGGGCAGGATCACGCCCACCGCCTGCACCAGCAGGTTGAGCGCGAGCGCGCGCCGGGTGCCAAGGCGGCCGTGCAGCGCATGCCAGAGAAAACACGAAGGAGCCGCGCCAAGCCCGAACGCGGCCCAGATATGGATCGGGTCGACGTGGCCGAGCGCGTCGCGCACAAAGAGCGGCAGGTAGGTTGCCGTGACGATATAGCCGAACCCCGCCAGCCCGTAGCTGGCCACCAGCGGCCACGGACCAGGGCCGTTGCCATTGGCCTCGTCCGCGGCACCGGCGTTGGCACTGGCATGCGGTTGGGGTGCCAACACGCGGCCCGCAAGATACGGCCATGCCAGCAAGCTCAGCACAGCGGCGCCACCGCCGATTGCCAGCCACAGCAAGGGACTGTGCCAACCGGCCAGGTTGCCGGCGGCAATGAGCTCGGCGGACAGCAGGATGCCGGCACCGACACCCGAGAACAATAGCGGCGCGCCATGCGGATGTCCTACCACCTGGAACAGCCACACGGACGCGCAGATCAGCGCGATGGCGCTGAGCACGCCCGCCAGGAAGCGCACGCCGATAAAGAACCAGGGCGCGGCCGGCACTGCCAGCGCCAGCAGGCACAGGGCGGTGCCGAAGAGGGCGATGCGGCAAAAGCGCGGCGCAACGCGCTGCGGCATGCGGCTGACCGCTAGGGCGCCCACGAGATAGCCTGCATAGTTTGCGGACGCGGCCAGCGAGCCGGCGCTGACGCTCAGCAGGCCTTCGCGCACCATCAGCGGATACATGCCGGTAAACGCAAAGCGCCCGAAGCCCATGCCCACCGCCAGCACCAGCGCGGTGGCCATCGAGGGCATCCAGGGCGCCATGGCATTGCCCAAGGATTGCGGCGCTGGCGTGAGGGTTCTGATCCTAGCCATGCTGCAGCTCCTGAAGAAACGCCGCGTATGCCGACGTGGCAAAACCCGAACGGCGCACCAGCAATGTGTGCGCGACCCGCACGGGCACGGTTTGCAGGCTCGCGGCATCGGGGTGCAGCGCCAGCAGTGACCTCGGCAGGATGGCCACGGCCGAGCCCGCCGTCACGCAGGCCAGGATCGCGTGGTAAGACGCCAGTTCCAGCACGTTCAGCGCCAGCCGGGGGCCTTCGCCGCTGGCCAGCCAGGCCTCGGCACACAGGCGGTACGTGCAGCCGCGGGAGAACGTGGCCAGGCTGCGCAGCTTGATGTCCTGCGGCGTGCGCACCGGCGGATGGCTGTGCGGCAGCACCAGCAGCAGTTCTTCGGAGAACAGGAACGTGCCTTCCAGGCCGGGGCCGAGCACGTCCATATCCAGCGTGTCCGGCGCGCCCTCGGAAGGATGGGCCACCACGGCGCAGTCGATGCGATGCGCCAGCAGTGCGTCGATCAGGGCTTGCGTGGTGCCGGTCTGGATCTCGATCCGCACGTCCGGCCATTTGCCGTGATAGCGCGCCAGCGGGCGGGGCAGCCGGCTGGCGGCCGAGCTTTCCATGCTGCCCACGCGCAGCGTGCCCGAGGGCGCATCGCCGCGCATGGATTGGCGGGCCTCCTCGGCCAGCGCCAGCAACCGCTCGGTGTAGCCCAGGAAGCGCTGGCCTTGCGGCGTCAGGGTCATGCGCTTGCTGTCGCGCAGGAACAGGGCGACGCCGAGCTCCTCTTCGAGCTGCTTGACGCGCGTGGTGACATTCGACTGCACGCGGTCCAAGGTCTTGGCAGCCCGCGTGACGCTTTCTTCAAGCGCGACGGCCCGGAAAATCTCAAGTTCGGCCAGATCCACGGCAATCCTTTGGTTGAAATTTATTCTTAAAAAGAGAACAAATTTCAATTTACTATCATCTATGGGAAACGATAAGTCAAGAAAGCCCTGATGCCAGCAGGGTGGGTGGAGCGGGAAAAGCACTCTGCTGCGCGATGCCACGCGCATCGCGAAGCGGACGCTTGTGCTGTCTGAACGGGCGCAGGCCCGCCATGTACCTAAGCCGCGGGACTAATGCGGATCCCGATATTGCTAGGGTTGGGGTTGCGCGGGTTGATGCTGAGAATGCCGCTGTGCCGGTGCCGGCCGCGCCAGGAGCGCACGGATCGACGCAAGGTAGCGGTCCCCAACCTCCCGGCTGGCCCGGTTCGACTGGGCGCGCAGGGTGCGGCGGGCCGGTGGCGTGATGTTCAGGCTGCGGCAGATCGTTGACAGGTAGGGCTTGCGGTCTCCCGCCAGCCGTTGCGCCGCGGCTTGCACCGCCGCATCGCCTACGCGTTCGCGCAACCAGGCCAGGACCTGCCTGTCGTATTCGTTCTGTACCCGGACCAGGTGTTCCATGATCGGCTCCCGTTACTACTGTTCATCCATACAGGTACTGTAAATATATACAGTAATCTGGTTTTTTCAAGGATGAATGCCGAGGACCAGATACGGGCCACCGTCCAGGGGGCTACAGGACCATGCAGGCGCCAGCGCTGGCGTCGGGGTGTTGCGCCAGGCAGGCGGGCGCGGCGGGCGGCATCTCCAGGTGGCAGCGCTGGCTCGCAGGCAGGTTCTCTTCCGGGGGCTTGCAGGCTGGGCGCGTGTCATGCCGAGGCGGGTGGTTGTCGCGCAGGGCCGGGTGGTGCTTTTCCACCCAGCGCGCCGCTCTCCAGAGCGCGAAGATGCAGGCAACCGCATAACTGCAGTAGATGAGGATCAGCATAAGCACCTTGCTTCGCGCCCGCTTGGGGGCGAGTAGTTCAAGAAAGTGCGAGTATGCGCAAGATCACTCTCGGCGCGGTATCACTCGATTGGGGGGAGCCCGGTGGTTGCGCAGGCCGTAAGGCCAGGCGGGTGGCCGATCTGGCGCCGATCTGGCGGAAATGCGGCAGCGGGGGCGAGACAATTGTTTGCAGTTCACCCGGCCAGCGCGGGCCGCGCTGGCGGGATAGGCGAGGCGATCAGGCCTGATCTTCGCCAGGTGTATCGGCGCGGTACTCAAGCAGGTCGCCCGGCTGGCATTTCAGCGCCTCGCAGATCTTCTCCAGCGTATCGAAACGGATGCCCTTGACCTTGCCGGATTTCAGCAAGGAGAGATTGGGCTCGGTGATGCCGATGTACTGGGCGAGCTCGCGCGATTTCATCTTGCGCTCAGCAAGCAGGACATCAAGCCGGACGAGGATAGTCATAGGGTCAGGGGGCCTCAAACGCAAACTCAAACAAAGCTCTCATTCTCCAGCGCGACGCGCGCGGCCTCGACCATCGCCCAGCCGATGGCCAGCAGCAAGCCGCCCAGCAAGCCCAGCATCACGTCGCCGAAGGTGATGATCACCACCATGTAGGGGCCGTTGGCCGCCGTGCTGGCCAGGGCCATGGCCAGCACCGTCTTGGTCAGCGGAACCACCCCGCTGAACGCCGTCACCACCAGCGCCACGCGGCGCAGGCGCACGGCCGTCTCCAGGGTCAGGACCGCGCCGCTCGCCAGGGCCGCGAACAGCCTGTGCGCTTGCATCAGTCCACTGACCAGCAAAGCCGTGGCCGCGCTCGTGATGGCCAGCCCGAGCAACCGGTACGGCATCGACACCAGCAACTGCCCGCCTGGCGCAGGCCCGGCCAGGAACGCGCGCAGGTTCCGGTCCAGCTCCGCATCGGGAAGCAAGAACCAGAAGGCGATCAGGCCGGCCGTCGTCACGACGGCGCAGCAAAGTGTCAGCCACTGCATGCGGTGCGCGATGACACTAACGCGCGTTAACGCGCCGTCAGCGGGCAAGGAAAGGGAAAGGGGGTTCGGCATGCCGGTCTCCTGAAGGGATTGCGCATGGCAAAAAATTACTGTAAAACAGAAATACTTTATCGTTTTACGGTAATTTATATTCGTTGGAGATTAAATTATATGCGTTCTCTCGCCTTCCCTGGCCGCCGCTTTCCCATCGCGCCTGCTGCCATGTTGATGCTTTTGTCGGCTGTGCCCGCGCATGCCGCAGCCGCGGAACTCGCCGCCAACTATTGGTACGTCGGCGGCGACCTCGATATTGCCCGCGACAAAGTCAGTACGAGCACGCCCGGATGGGCGGGCGGATCGTCCAACAACGTTGGATTTGGCTTGCGGGGCGGCTATCAGTTCTCGCCCTATGTGTCGGTCGAAGGCTCGCTAGCCAGCCTTGGCCGGGTCGTGGCCAAGAATGGCAACGCTAACGACAAATTCGACGTGAACGCCTTGTCCGTCAACGTAGTGGGCCACCTGCCCCTGACCGAGCGTTTTTCGCTGCTGGGCATCGCCGGTGTCAATTACATGCATGGCCGGCGCTCGGGCGATCTCGCATCGGGCAACAAGTCGCAGGGGCTTATCAGCCTGGGGGTGGGCGCGTCCTATGCGGTCACGCAGAACTGGCGCTTGCGGATGCAGTACATGAACTACGGCAAGCTCAGCTGGAAGGGCAACGATGCTTCGGTCAAGAGCCAGGCGGTGTCGCTTGGCGTGGACTACCTGTTTCGCTGAGGCAGGCGCATCGCACTGGTGCCAATGACCCCGGGGCCTTGGCGCCGGCGACGCAAATCACACGCGCCGCCTTGCCGCGCAAGCGCCGTGGCGCTACCAATCATTCAATACTTCAATAGCTATGACCATCAGGACAATCGCAGGCGTTGCATGGATCGCGGCTAGCTGCGCGCTCGCCGGCTGTGCGCCAACCCAGCTTGCCAGCCCGGCCGCATCGGCGGTCAGGATCACCCACAACGAGCCTGCCGCCGGATGCACCTATCTTGGCGACGTGACCGGCAGCCAGGGCGATTTTGTGCGGGGCGCCATCACGGCCAATGCGGATCTGGAAACCGGTGCACGCAATGACATCAAGAACAAGGCAGCGGCAATGGGCGGCAATCTGGTGTACCTGCTCACCCAGCGCGCAGGCCAGACCGGCAGCAGGGATCGCCTGGAACAAACCAATGTGACGCTGTCGGGCAACGTGTATCGCTGCGCGTCCCCAGGTGCGCACTAGCGCGTCGGGGCGGTGGCCAGGGTGGCCACGCTGGCGCATTCGGGGGCTGACATGCGCTTCAACGATGCCCGGTGCGACCGCCAGGGGCGCTTCCGGGCCGCCCCGACGGGGGGCGGCGCGAACAGGGATCAGGCCAGCTTCTCTCTGAGGATGTCCTGCGCGGATACCGGCTGGCGGCCCCGCTTGCGCCGGTAGTTGCCGTCCGCGTCCATTTCCCAGGTGTCGCGGTTGTCCTTCAGGTAGACCTTCAGCCCTTCCTCGATCACGCGATCCTTGAGGGCTTTGTCCAGCACGGGGAAGCAGACCTCGATGCGCCGGAAGAAGTCGCGGTCCATCCAGTCGGCGCTCGATAGCCGCACGTCTTCGGCCTTGTCGTTGTAGAAGTAGAAGATCCGCGCATGTTCCAGGAACTGGCCAAGCACGGAGCGAACACGGATATTCTCCGACAGGCCCGGAATGCCAGGACGCAATGCGCAGGCCCCGCGCACGATCAGCTCGATCCGCGCGCCATCGCCGGATGCCTGGTACAGGGCCTGGATGAGCTTGGGCTCCAGCAAGGCGTTCATCTTGGCGATGATCAATCCCTTGCGGCCAGCCTTGGCGTGCTTGCCTTCGCGGCGGATGGCTTCGAGCAGCGCCGTATGCATGGTGAACGGCGATTGCCAGAAGTGCGCCAGCGTGCCGGGATGGCCCAGCCCGGTCAGTTGGGAGAACACGTTGGCCACATCGTCGACGAGCGCTTCCTTGCAGGTAAACAGGCCGAAGTCCGTGAAGCTCCTGGCCGTCTGCGAGTGATAGTTGCCGGTGCTGATATGCGCGTAGCGCCTGAGCTTTTTTCCTTCGCGGCGCACCACCATGGCCATCTTGGCGTGGGCCTTGTAGCCAACCACGCCGTACACCACGTGCGCGCCGGCTTCTTCAAGCTGGGCTGCCCAGTTGATATTGGCTTGCTCATCGAAGCGGGCGAGCAACTCCACCACCACGCTGACTTCCTTGCCTCTGCGAGCGGCGCCGATCAGCGTCTCCAGCAGGGCTGAGTCGTTGCCGGCGCGGTACACCGTCTGCTTGATGGCCATCACCTCCGGATCTTCGGCAGCCTGGCGGATGAAATCCACCACGGGCGAAAACGACTGGTACGGATGGTGCAGCAGGATATCGCCGTCGCGGATGGCGCGGAACATGTCGGGCTGGTCCTGCAGCGCCTTGGGCAGGCCGGGGCGGCACGGCGGGTACTTCAGGTCATCGCGGTCCACGCTGTCAGGAACCGGCAGCAAGCGCACCAGGTTGACCGGGCCATTCACCGAGAACACCTCGGCATCTTCCAGGCCGAACTGGTTTTGCAGGAAGCGCGTCATCTCCTCTGAGCAGTTGTCCGCGACTTCGAGCCGCACCGCATCGCCAAAATGCCGCTGCGGCAGCTCGCCCTGCAGCGCATCGCGCAGGTTCTTGATTTCTTCCTCGTCGACGAACAGTTCGCTGTTGCGGGTGACGCGGAACTGATAGCAGCCGCGCACGCGCATGCCGGGAAACAGCTCGCAGACGTGGGCATGCAGGATGGACGACAGGAACACGAAGCCGTGTTCGCAGCCGGAAATCTCCTTGGGCAGCAGGATCACGCGGGGCAGGGCCCGGGGCGCCTGCACGATGGCCGCGTTCGCCTCCCGGCCAAAGGCATCCTTGCCTTCGAGCTCCACGGCGAAGTTCAGGCTCTTGTTGAGCACGCGCGGAAACGGATGCGCCGGGTCCAGGCCGATGGGGGTGAGCACCGGCATCAGCTCGCGGAAGAAATAACTGCGGATCCACTCGCCCTGTTCCTGCGTCCAGTGCGGACGGCGCAGGAAGCGGATTCCCTCGCGGTCCAGGTCCGGAACCAGCACTTCGTTGAACAGGCGGTACTGTTCCGCGACCAGCTTGTGCGTGCGGGCGCTGACAAGCGCGTAGATCTGCCGCACGTCCAGTCCATCCGGGCCTGTGGTCGCCGGCGCTTGCAGCTTGATCTTCTCCTTCAGGCCGGCAACGCGGATCTCGAAGAACTCGTCCAGGTTGCTGCTGAAGATGCAGAGAAAGCGCAATCGCTCCAACAGCGGGATGTCGCGGTTCTCGGCCTGGGCGAGCACGCGCCGGTGGAACTCCAGCTGGCTGGCCTCACGGTTCAGGAAGAGCTGCGGTGCGTTGGCGCCGAGGTTGGTGCTGGCACTGGCGAGGAAGTCCGATGGAGCGCCGTGAACGTCACTCGGTACCAGGGGCAGGGAAGGGGCGATCTCAAGTGGAGCTGCCGAGCCTTCTTCCATGATTCGCTTCAATCCTTCTCTGGGAATGGATCATCGTGCACCGATGACCTGTTGGAAAGATATTACCGCGCGCCGCGCCGCTTGAGGAGTGGGCACGGAGCACGTTTCCCGATCTGCGCGAGGGCCGTGTGGCTGGCGGGCCACGGACAGATGCCGGGGAGGGGGCGTCTGGTTGTGGTTGCTTTGCGGGAAAACCCTGCTGGGAGTGAGGCCCTGCACCCAATGGCAATTGCAGCTACCCTGTCGCGCAGTGATGGACTGACACCGAGAAAACACAATGCAAAAGACGCTGAAAATCGATTTTGTCTCCGACGTCGCGTGCCCGTGGTGCGCCGTCGGCCTGAGTTCGCTGCAACAGGCGCTGGCGCGGCTTGGCGATGACGTTTCGGCAGACATTACGCTTCGCCCATTTGAGCTCAATCCGGACATGGGGCCGGGAGGTGAATCGATCCAGGATTACATGGCGCGCAAGTATGGCCGCGCCGAGGAGGAAATTGTGCAAAGCCAGGCCATGATCCGCCAGCGTGGCGCCGACGTCGGCTTTGAGTTTGGCTCTCGTACCCGCGTGTACAACACGTTCGACGCGCATCGGCTGTTGCACTGGGCAAACCTGGAAGGGCGTCAGCTGGCGCTGAAGATGGCGCTGTTCCGTGCGTATTTCACGGAGTCCAAGGATTCCAGCAATCACGAGGTTCTCGTCGAGGCGGCGGCTGCGGCCGGCCTGGACGCCGAGAAGGCACGTACGGTGCTGTCCGGCGACGCCTATGCGGCGGAAGTCCGTGAGATGGAGAAGCACTATCAGGACATGGGCATCCGTTCCGTGCCCTCGATCATCTTCAATGACCAATACCTGGTGAGCGGCGGGCAGCCGGTGGAGGTGTTCGAGAATGCCATTCGGGAGGTGCTGGCAAAAGGCTGAAGGGGCACATGACTATCCATGACGGCTGCGCCAAGCCCCGCAGCCATGGACGTCCTGCGCACGGGGTCTCGGCGCGTCGCGCAGGCTGAGGCGCTCGAGGCTTGCTCCCTGCAAAGCGTTGCCTTTCTGCATACGTACTATCACCTAATGCTGCATTGCGTCATTTCCTTTGCTATGATTAGGGAAAACCCGATGAGGGTAATCCCTGAAGGAAAGAAGCCATGAACACGCAAAGCGACATCAAGATGACCGACCAAATGGAACGCGATCTGATCGAGCGCGAACTTGGTCCCCGCAGCCCCAGCCTGGTGGCAGACGTGAAGAGCGCCATCTCCGCCGTCCAGCATATGCTGAGCCGCCTGCAGAACCAGGCACGCAAGGCAAAGATCGTCTACGCGAACGGCTGATCGTTCACGTAGCGGCATCGCATGGCGGGAGGCGTCTCCCGCGCAGCAAGACCGGCCTATACGCCGCTCCGTCGGAGCGCAGCGGGGCCGGTTTTTTTATGGGTGTCTCGCGGGCTGGCGCAGCGGCGCATCCGATAGCTCCGGCGCTCAATCCTGCATTGGAGGATTGGCGTCTTCCTGCGAGACGATTTGCCTTCCCTCCTTCATCCACCGTGTCGGCGGTTTCCCAAACTGCGCTCCAAACCATCGCGTGAACGCGCTCACCTCTGAAAAGCCAAGCAGATCCGCCGTACGCGATATGGACTGCTGCCGGCTCTGCAGATAGCGCTCGGCCAGTTCGCACCGTACCTGATTGACCAGGCCCGAGAATGTTTCCCCGCGTTGCTCCAGTTGGCGCTGCAGCGTCCTCGGGCTGACCCCCAGGTTCTGCGCAACCTGTTCCACTGCGCTGCGGCCGCGCGGCAGCAGCAGGTGAATTGCCCGCCGTACGTCAGCCGCTACGGAGTGCTCATTCGATGGCGATTGAAGGTCAAGGAATCCCCTGGCGTACTTGGCCAGGCTGGCATCGGCCAGGGGGTTCACTCGATCCAGATCCTGGCTCGACAGGACCAGGCCATCGAATTCGCAGCCAAATTCGACCTGCCGGCCGAACAGGCGATGGTGCACCCGCAGGTCCGCAGGGGCTGCATGCGAAAAGTGCACGCAGCGGGGTTTCCATTGGGCGCCAAGTATGGCGCGGATCAGGCAAAGCACCGCGCCTACCGTCAACTCCATCGCCTGCCGGCCGGGTTGCTGCCTGCCAGTCAGCAACGTCACTCGCAGGACCGCAATATTCGCATGCTCGGTGAACTGCGTCGCGACAGAGTCGCTGAGCAGGTGGCGATAACGCTCGACCTCGGCCAGCGCATCCCGCAGTGTGGGCTGATGCTGCAGCGTCAGGCCGACCGGGCCGAAGTCGGATAACCGCCACGATTCGCCCATGAGCAGCCCGAGCGAATGGCAGCCAGTGATTCGCGCGGATGTCTCGAGCACCTCCGCGAGCCGGAATTCGGGGATGCGCAGGTCGGGCGTGTGCAGGCATTCCCGGTCCAGGCCGACATGGGAAACCATCTGCACCGGGTCGATACCCGCGGCGCGAGCGATCCCGGAGTACTTCGTGAGGGAGGCGCTGCGAACCAGGACGGTCATAGGGGGCACTTTCCGAAGAGGGATAGTCAGGTTGATCGAAGGCCTGCGCAATCTACCGATGAAGCCGCTGGCCTTCGCTTGGCTGCCAGTATCGGTCATGCATTGCATACGCCGCCGGCGCCGCTTTTCCGCGCAGTGACTCAGGCCGGGAATCCACTGTCATGGATGGTCAATTTCTGGCGTGGCTTGTCAAAGGTCCTGCGCATGCGAGAGCCGACAATCAACTCAGGCTACCGAATGATAGTGGCGGCAGCAATAGACGACAACAGGAGACGGAATTGGCAAAAGCCGTTCGCATGGTTGAGGTGGGAGGGCCAGAGGCCCTCCGTTACAAGGATGCCGAGGTTGGCGAGCCGGGTCCCGGCGAGGCGCGAAACCAGCACGGCGCGGTGCGTCCGAGCTACGCCGACACGTATTTCCCTAGTGGCACTTACCCCGTGCCGCTGCCCAACGGCACCGGGATCGATCAGCGCTATGCGCTGCAGGACGCGGTCCAGGCCCATCGGGACCTGGAATCGCGCAAGACCGCCGGCTCGTCAATTTTTGTTGTGTAAAGGAAGCTCTCCATGCACGTAGAACCTCTTACCTGCACCATCGGAGCCGAAATCGGCGGCGTCAACCTGGCCGATGCAGCGCGCGATAACGCGTTGTTTGCCGAGATCAAGGCGCTGCTGCTCAAGCACAAGGTGCTGTTCCTGCGGGACCAGGATATCAGYCGGGCCGATCACGTGGCCTTCGCCCGCCGTTTTGGCGAACTGGAGGACCACCCGGTCGCCGGCAGCGACCCGGATCATCCCGGCCTGGTACAGATCTATCGCAGCGACAAGCGCGAGAACTACGAGAACAGCTACCACACCGACGGCAGCTGGCGCGAAACCCCAACGATGGGCTGCGTCCTGCGTTGCATCGAATGCCCGCCGGTCGGCGGCGACACCATCTGGGTGAACATGGCCGCGGCCTACGAGAACCTGCCCGAGGAAATCAAGGAGCGCATTGCCGGCCTGCGCGCCAAGCATGGCATCGAACATTCATTCGGCGCGGCGATGAGCCCGGAAAATCGCGCCAAGCTTGCCGCGCAATACCCCATGGTCGAACATCCCGTGGTGCGCACGCATCCGGAGACTGGCGAGAAGGTGCTCTACGTCTGCGGCTTTTCCACGCATTTCGCGAACTTCCATACCCCAGAGAACGTGCGCTACGGACAGGACAAGACTCCGGGCGCGAGCCATCTGCTGAACTACTTGATCAGCCAGGCGGCGATTCCTGAATACCAGGTGCGGTTCCGCTGGCGGCCTAACAGCGTGGCCATTTGGGACAACCGCTGCACCCAGCACTACGCGGTACAGGATTACTGGCCGGCCCCGCGCAAGATGGAGCGCGCAGCGATCATCGGCGACAAGCCGTTCTGAGGCGCGCCAGCCGCAGCCAAGCCTTGCCCCCACCATTTGTAAATGGAGACATGCCATGAACTACCTCGATGGATCCCTGTTCCCTGAAAATCAGCAGCCGCTGATCATCACTGCGGCGCCCTACGCACCGGGTTGGCTGCCGTCCGATTTCCCGGAAGACATCCCGGTGACGATGGAAGACCAGATCCAGAAGGCGGTGGACTGCTACAACGCCGGCGCGACTGTGCTGCACCTGCATGTGCGCGAACTCGATGGCAAAGGCTCGAAGCGTCTGTCCAAGTTCAACGAGCTGATTGCCGGGGTACGCAAGGCTGTGCCGGAGATGATCATCCAGGTGGGCGGGTCGATCAGTTTCGCGCCCGAAAATGAGGGAGCTGCCGCCAAGTGGCTGTCCGACGACACGCGTCACATGCTGGCCGAACTTGACCCCGTTCCGGACCAGGTGACCGTCACGGTGAACACGTCTCAGATGAACGTGACGGAGCATGCGGAACTCGCGGATTTCAAGGGCACCTCGCGTGAGAATCCCGCGATCTTCAACGCGTACAAGGAAATGACGGTCCCCGCCCAGCCTGGCTGGGTCGAAGAACACATCCGCCGCCTTACCGCAGCCGGTATCCAGAGTGCCTTCCAGTGTTACAACATCAATAGCTTCGAATCCGTGGAGCGGCTGATTCGGCGTGGCGTCTACAAGGGCCCGCTGGTCATGAATTGGGTGGCTATCAGCGGCGGCATGGATGCACCCAGCATCTTTAATCTCGCCAACATGGTTCGCGCCGTCCCGGATGGCGCGGTGCTTACAGTTGAAAGCTCTGTGCGCAACGTGCTTCCTGTCAACATGATGGGTATTGCCTCAGGCTTGCATGTGCGTTGCGGCACCGAGGACTGCCTCTGGAACCAGTCGCGCACGGGCAAGATGAGCACGGTGAAGCAGATCGAGCAGCTTGTGCGCATCGCGAATGAATTCGGCCGCAAAGTGGCAACGGCTCAGGAAGCGCGCGACATCCAGAAGATTGGCGTGTTCTATGACACCGTCGAGGAGACGCTGGCTGCCAACGGCTTCGCGCCGAACCGCAATGGCGGCAACCAGGGCTTCCTGCGCAAGGCCGCCTGATTCGGGCCGGTTGGAACAGACGCTCAGTCAACAGAAGGGCAAGGGCGGAAAGTAGCCGGCTCTCGATGAAGCCGGTCTCTGCCCTGACCAACCCTCGCAATTTCGGAGACAAAAGTGAATCAAGTAGAACTGTCGGCGCACCGCAGGGCGTCGCTGTCATCTATGTTCGGCCTTGCGCTGTCGCTCGCGTTGCCAGCCGTGCTCCCGTCAACCGCCTATGCCCAGGCGTGGCCGGCGAAGCCCATCAGGATCGTGGTCGGCGGCCCGGCCGGCGGCACTGCCGACACGCTCGGGCGTTTGCTTGCCGAGGGCATGACCCATGCCTTCGGCAAGCCCGTGATTGTCGAGTCAAGACCTGGCGCCGCCGGGGCGATCGCCGTGGGCGCACTGTTGTCTTCGCCGCACGATGGCTACACGCTCCTGCTGATTCAGGGCGGCATCGTCTCCGAGACACCCCTTGCCGTCAAGGTGTCGTTCAACCCCTTCAAGGACCTGAAGCCGATTGCTCAGGTCGCCAGGACGGGGCTAGTCCTCGTCGGCAACCCGAAGCTGCCCGCGAAGAACCTGAGCGAGCTTGTTTCCTACGTCAAAAGCAATCCTGGAAAGGTCGACTACGCATCCTATGCCACGGGCATGCGGGGGCAGACCATGGGCGTGCAGTTCAACCGACTGGCTGGTCTCGATATGGACCACGTTGGCTACAAGGGCTCGCCGCCCGCGCTGCAGGATGTCATGGGTGGCCATGTTCCTTTGATGTTTGACGGGCTGGCAACATCGCTTCCCCTCATCAGTGCTGGCAAGCTCAAGGCCTATGCCGTGGCCTATCCGAAGCGGATTCCGGCCCTGCCCGACGTGCCGACCTTCGCCGAGCTTGGCTATCCCGCCATGACCGAATCCGGCTGGATGGGCCTCTGGGCGCCGCCCGACGTACCGGATGCGGTGCAGGAAAAGATCCGCGCCGTCACGCTCCAGGTTTTGCAGCAGCAGGGCACTCGGGACCGGATCACAGCCATGGGGATGGAAGCGGGGCTGCCGCTGAGCAGCGATGCGCTTTCGAAGGAAGCCCGCGCCGCCTACGAGCGGCAGGGGGAACTCCTGCGTTCGATTCACTTCGTTGCGGAGTGATCTGCCAGCCTGAGTCTGAGCCGCCCGGTGGGCGTAGCCGCCGTCGAGCGCGCGATGGCGGGGCCGAAGACACTGTCATTCACAGAGAAAAACACCATGCAAAATGCGCCCCCTGCGCGCGCGGACCAGCTAATCCAGTCCAGGCCGGGCCTACCCGGCCTGGTGCTGCCGCAGACCTCGCTCTGGGCCAACCTCGATGTGTCCGCGCACCGCTATCCGGACAAGGCCGGAATCCGCTATTTCGGCAACGCCACCAGTTTTCGGGAATTACATACCCAGGCCACCGCGCTGGCAGGCTGGCTGCAGCAGAAGTGTGGCGTGAAGAAGGGCGATCGGGTGCTGTTGTATATGCAGAATTGCCCGCAGTTCATCGTCAGCTACTACGCCATCCTGCGCGCCGATGCCGTGGTGGTGCCGGTTAATCCGATGAACCGTGCCGAGGAATTCAGGCACTACGTCGCCGACGCAGGGGCACGCGTGGCAATCTGCTCCGCGGACCTGGCCTGCGTTGCGGAGCGGGCGACGGGTGAGCTCGCGTTGGCCAACAGGCTGCAGCATTTGCTGGTGACCTCGTATGCCGACGCGCTGCCGCCCAGCCACGAGTTTGCGGAAGACACGCCGCCAGCCTGGCTGACCATGTCGCATCCGTGGCCAGCCGGCGCCATGCGATGGACCGAGGCGCTCGGCGCCAGCCTGTTACCCGGACCGCATACAGCGGCGCCCGACGACATGGCGGTGATGCCGTACACCTCGGGGACCACCGGGTTCCCCAAGGGCTGCGTCCACACCCATCGCTCGGTCATGCAGAGCGTGGTGGGCGGCCGGGCCTGGTATGACAGCAGGCCCGAGTCCGTGTCCCTGTCGGTGCTGCCGTTGTTCCATGTGAGCGGCATGCAACACGGCATGGACGTTCCCATCTACAGCGGCGCCACCGTGGTGATGCTGCCGCGCTGGGACCGCGAAGTGGCGGGCCGGCTGATTTCGCGGCATCGGATCACCCATTGGACCTGCAATCCCACCATGGTGGTCGATTTTCTGGCCAGCCCGAACGTGGCGGAGTTCGACCTGTCCAGCCTGCACCATATTGGCGGCGGCGGTGCGGCGATGCCAGAGGCGGTGGCCAACCGCCTGCGCGGAGCGCTCGGCCTGAGTTTCCTGGAGGGTTACGGTCTATCCGAAACCATGGCCGCGACGCACGTCAATCCGGCAGCCAGGCCCAAGCTGCAGTGCCTCGGGCTGCCGACATCCAACCTGGACGCACGCGTGGTGGACCCCGTCACGCTCAAGGAACTGCCGCCCAACGAGATCGGCGAGATCATCGTCAGCGGTCCGCAGGTGTTCAAGGGTTACTGGGGCAAGGACGATGCCACCCGCGACGCCTTCGTTGAGATCGAAGGCAAGACCTTCTTCCGCACCGGCGACCTGGGCCGCATGGACGAAGAGGGCTACTACTTCATCACCGACCGGCTCAAGCGCATGATCAATGCGTCGGGCTTCAAAGTATGGCCCGCCGAGGTGGAGAACCTGCTGTACAAGCATCCCGACGTCCAGGAAGCCTGCATCATCGGCACGCGCGACCCGTACCGCGGCGAGACCGTCAAGGCGGTGGTGGTGCTGCGCGCCCATGCCAAGGGCAAGACCACGTCGGAGGACATCATCGAATGGGCCAAGGAGAACATGGCGGCCTACAAGTGCCCGCGTACGGTGGAATTCGTTGAGGCACTGCCGAAGTCGGGCACCGGCAAGGTGATGTGGCGCCAGCTTCAGGAGGCCGAGAATGCACAGGCCGTGGCCGGCGCGTGAAGGTGCCTGCGCGCCGAAGGCTGTGGAGCGTCAGGCGCGCCGTGCGCCAGGCTGCTGGCCTGAAAGGATAGCGATTGTGAGCAAGTCTGCCCCTTATGTTTATTTATGTCGACAATAAAAATCATGACTGCTATGATCGCGCCAACGATAGCCTGGGCAGGTGGAAATGGCTCGTCGCGCGATTGCTTCGCGCGGTTGCTTCGGTGAGGCACGCAGCACTTGGCAGGCTGGGTCGTAGTCCAAAAAGGTGGGGGAGACGATGTCACTACTGAAAAAGCTGCTCGCAGTTGCGCTGTGTGCCGAGACAATCATTGCCTTGTGCGCACCAGGCCCGGTCCAGGCACAGGAAGCCTGGCCCGCGCGCCCGATTCAAATGATCGTGCCCTCGTCCGCCGGATCGGGAACCGACTCGCTGGCGCGGGTCATGGCTCAACGCCTTTCCGAATCGCTGAAGCAGGCTGTGGTGGTAGAGAACCGGCCGGGTGGCAGCGGGGTGATTGGGACCAACGCCGTCCTCAAGGCGGCGCCGGATGGCTACACGATTCTCTACACAACGGCGTCCAACATGGTGGTTGCGCCAGCAGTCATCAAGTCCATTTCCCAGGAGGCAAGAAAGAGCCTCATGCCGATCGCACAGACGGCGGTGGGTGGGGTGTTGCTGCTGGTGAGCCCGGATCTGCCGGTCTATGACTTGCCTGGACTCATCGAGTTCGTGAAGGCAAATCCGGATAAGTACAGCTATGGAAGCTGGGGCACCGGGTCGTCCGCGCACCTGACGATGGAATGGTTGAAGAAGCAGACCGGCATGAAGACCGAACACGTTGCATATCGGACCTCCAGTCAACTGCTCACTGAACTTTCCTCGGGTGTGCTCAAGATCGGCTGGACCGATCCCAGCGTGGCGGTTCCGTTCCTGCGTTCCGGGAAGGTGCGCGGCATTGCCAATGTGGGCAACGTGCGGTCTCCCCAGCTTGCCAACGTCAGGACGATGGGCGAACAGGGCTACAAGTTTGGCACCGTGGGATGGTTCGGCATGTTCGCGCCGGCCGGAACCAGTCCGGCGATCGTGAAGCGGTTGGCAGATGAGGTCAACAAGGTGCAGGCGTTGCCGGAGATCGCGGCCCTGATGAAGAGGCAGAACTTCGAGCCGCCACCGGTAAAGTCCTCCGCGCAGCTGGCCGAGATCGTCCAGAGCGATCTGCAAGTCTGGACGAAGATCGCCAACGACGCGGGGATCAGGCTCGAAGAATAAGAGACGGCTCCCGGCCGGGGGCTAAGGAGTTATTGCGTGAATTGCTCTGGACTTTCGGGTGCGGGCCCTGCCCCTGGATCGTCGCGAACTCTGCGCGTTGATTTTTATCTTGACCTGATATGCCCTTGGTGCTGGATTGGGTTGCGTAATCTGCGTTCAGCAGTTGCCCGCATGTGTCATAAAAAGGCAAGCTCAAGACGTGCAAGGTAAAGCGGGAGGCGGTGGCAGGCCAGATGATTCACTGGCGCGAAGGACACGCTGACATCAACCGGTTAAGGGAGATTCGCTCGCGTACCGCCGTGCCGAAGATGGCGCTGCACATGGGGTTCTACAGCTCGCTCATCTAGTTCGACATTCTCAATATTCACATTTCATCTTGGAGATCCATCATCATGAACTTCCTTGACGGCCACCTGTATCCCGAGAACCAGCAGCCTCTGATCATCACGGCCGCTCCCTATGCGCCGGGCTGGATTCCCTCAGACTTTCCGGAAGATATCCCTGTCACAATGGAGGAGCAGATCCAGAAGGCGGTGGATTGCTACGAAGCCGGTGCCACCGTGCTGCATCTGCATGTGCGCGAACCCGATGGCAGGGGCAGCAAGCGCCTGTCCATGTTCAATGAGCTGATCGCCGGGGTGCGCAAGGCCGTGCCCGAGATGGTCATTCAGGTGGGTGGCTCGATCAGCTTTGCGCCCGAGGACGATGGCTCCGCAGCCAAATGGCTCTCCGACGACACGCGGCATATGCTGGCCGAACTCGATCCGAAGCCCGACCAGGTGACGGTGACCGTCAACACCACGCAGATGAATGTGACAGAGCATGCTGGTCTGGATGACTTCAAGGGGGTCTCGCGGGGATTCCCGCACCTCTATGCAACCTACAAGGACATGATCGTGCCTTCGAACCCTAGCTGGGTCGAGGAGCATATCCGGCGCCTGACAGCCGCCGGAATCCAAAGCGAGTTTCAGTGCTACAACATCAACAGCTTTGAAACGATTGAGCGGATGATTCGCCGCGGCGTCTACAAAGGGCCACTGGTGATGAACTGGGTGGCTATCAGCGGCGGCATGGATCAAGCGAACATCTACAACCTGGCCAACTTCCTGCGTGCCGCGCCCGACGGAGCGGTGATAACGGTGGAGAGTTCGGTGCTGAATGTGCTGCCCGTGAATATGATCGGCATGGCTTTGGGCCTGCATGTGCGGTGCGGCATCGAGGATGTGCTCTGGAACCAGACCCGCACGGGAAAGAGCACCTCCGTCGAGCAGATCAAGCAATTGGTGCGTATCGCCGGCGAATTTGGCCGCCCCATAGCGACGGCGAAACAGGCACGAGAGATCATGCAGATTGGGGTCTTCTACGGCACGGCGGAAGAGACGCTTCAGGCCAATGGTTTCGCCCCCAATCGTAACGGTGGCAACCAGGGATTTCTGCGCAAGCCCGCCTAAAGCGTCTCGGTAAGCATGACTGCCAACCGGGAGAGACCACAGTCAGCTTTCTCAAGCCGACTGTGGCAATCGTAATGATTGATACAGAACAGGAGACAACATGGCGAAAGTCGTTAAATTCTACGAAACGGGCGGCCCCGAGGTCCTTCGTCTTGAAGACGCTGAGGTTGGTGAACCGGGACCGGGAGAGGTCCGCGTTCGTCACGTGGCCGTGGGCCTGAACTTTGCCGACACCTACTTCCGTGGCGGCACTTACCAGGTTCCGCTGCCCAGCGGCGTCGGTAACGAGGCAGCCGGTGTGGTCGAGGCAGTTGGTGCCGGTGTGACCCAGCTGGCGGTCGGCGACCGTGTGACCTACACGGGCTTTGTCAACACGCTAGGCGCCTACAGCACTGAGCGGTTGATTTCTGCCGCGCTGCTGATCAAGCTGCCGGAGGCCATCAGTTGCGAAGCTGCGGCGGCCATGACCATGCGGGGCTTGTCCGCCTCCTACCTGGTGCGCCGGATCTACCCCTTCGTGGCAGGTGAGGCTGTGCTGCTGCATGCCGCGGCAGGCGGTGTTGGCCTGATCGTTTCGCAATGGGCCAAATTGCTCGGGCTGACGGTGATCGGCACGGTGTCGACGGATGCCAAGGCCGAAGTCGCGCGCGCCCACGGCTGTGATCACACGATCAACTACAGCCATGAGGATGTCGCCAAGCGCGTGCGGGAACTGACGGACGGCGTGGGCGTRTCCGTGGTTTTCGACAGCGTGGGCAAGGCCACCTTCATGTCCTCGCTGGACTCGCTCAAGCGCCGCGGCCTGATGGTCTGCGTCGGTACCGCCTCCGGCACAATCCCGCCGTTCGATCCGCAAATCCTGGCCCGCAAGGGCTCGCTCTACCTGACCCGCCCGGGCCTGGCCGACTACATTGCCGATCCGGCCGAAAAGGCGGAACTGATCGACGAGCTATTTGGCCACGTGGCGGCAGGGCGCATCCGCATCGAGATCAATCAGCGCTATGCCTTGGAGGACGCCGTGCAGGCACATCGGGACCTGGAGGCTCGAAAGACCACGGGCTCGTCCATTTTCGTGATTTGAAGGTTTCCCTCAGATCCGAGTGACGCCGCGTGGCTTAAGCCAGCCGGTTTGGGTACGCGTGCTCATGCCCGAGTACATGACGCCATGCAGCAATGCATGGTGTGCATTGCTGCATGGCCACGAGGACCATGCGTTTGGCGATGCGGGCTACACGGAAGTAGGGAAACGCGACACAAACCGGGCGGCTCCGTGGCCGTGGACGATGACGGCGTCGTTCACGTCTGCGATGGTCTTCGCGCCAAGCATGGCCATGTTTCGGTCGACCTCATCGCGCAAAAGTGTGATGGCGTGGCGTACGCCTTCGGCTCCCCCAACGGCCGCAGCGTAAATAAAAGGTCGCCCCAGGAAGACAAAGCGGGCTCCTAGTGCCAACGCTTTGAGCACATCACCGCCTCGCCGGATACCGCTGTCCATCATGACGGTTGTCTTGTGCGCGACGGCCTCACAAATCTCCGGCAATACTGCAAGCGGTTCCACGGCACCGTCCAATTGGCGCCCACCGTGATTCGAGACAATGATGCCGTCGGCGCCCAAGGCGACAGCGCGCTCGGCGTCGGACGTATGCAAAAGGCCTTTTATGACCAGGTTGCCGCGCCATCTTTGCCGGATTCGCTCGATATCCGTCCAACTCAGGTGATCGCGCCCCGTCGTGTCGCGAATGGCGGAGGCCGACAAGATCGGGGCGCCGCGAGACGCAAAAGAATTCTCAAAATGCGGCATCCCACTCGAGATGAGCGTTCTGGCGAACGTTCCAGCCAGCCAACGCGGCCGGGACATGCCATCGAGTGCCAAGCGCACGGATGGCCGCAAAGGCAAAGAGAAGCCAGTACGGACGTTATTCTCCCGGTTGGCCCAAACGGGAATATCAACCGTAAGGACAAGCGTAGCGAACCCGGCTGCTTCAATCCGCTCAATCAGAGCGTCTCTGCGAGTGGCGTCGCCTGGCAGGTACGCTTGAAACCACGTGCCTGGCGCGGCCGCATGAACGGCTTCCATTGGAATCAGGGACGTGCCGCTCATGATCGCGGGTATCCGCTCCTCGCGCGCCGTTTGCGCGAGGACCACGTCGCCGCGGTAAGCGGCAATCGCACTGATTCCAACGGGCGCCACGCCAAATGGAGACGCATAACGTTGCCCGAAGATCTCGGTCGCTTGCGACCTTCCCGACACATCGACAAGGACTTTGGGTCGGAACTTGACCTCGTCGAATGCCGTCTTGTTCGCGCCAAGCGATTTTCCATCCTCCGCGGCGCCGGCAATATAGCCAAAGATCGGGCGCGGCAGGCTCTTCTTTGCCGCGACTTCAAAATCGGCAAGCGAGAGGATCGGTCGTAGTCGTCGATGAATCTGACGGCTGGCGCCATAGGCAGGCTTGGCAGGCATTCCCGCACTGGGGACGGCTTGGCTTTCCGCAACTTCTGTTAGAGATGTCATCTTGATTTGAAGCGTCTATCAGGCCTAACCGCTGTCACTATCAGCCACGCCGGATCACATTGACAATCAGGCGAACGTGCCTCGCTGGCGCATCAGCTCACGGAACAGCGCCGCATGTTTCTCGAACGGCGCACGCCCGTGGAGGTAGAAGTAGTTGTTCAGTACAACCAGGTCGCCGACCGGCAGCGACACTTCCTTTGTTCCCGGCGAAGCCTCCATGGAAGTCGACAGGTCGTTGAGAAATGCAGCCTCCTCGCGATTGCGAGGCTGTACGAACTGATCGATGAAGGACATCGACAACCCAAAGGCGTTCTGGAAGAAGAGCGGGCGCTCGACCCTATCGCTGACATTCTTGGACCCCGGCGCCTTGTAGAGGAACGGCTGCGTCCCGAGACGGTGACTGACAAACCGGTCACGGTCTTCCCAATCGTCCAGATGCAAGAATCGGGACTCCCCGCCCTTTGCATTCTCTTCTGCGAACTTCATCATCAACAGCCAGTCCGTCGCTTCGGTAACGAAGGTGCCATCTGTGTGCATCGTGAAGAGTCGATAGGCTTGGCGCAAATACGAGTCGCTATCGTCCGTGTGCTTGACCACGAAGCGAGCGTAGTAAGTGCCCGACATCGCATCGTGATTGCCGGGGCCCAAGAGGTGCCCAATGGCAGTGCCGAAGCGAACGAAATCGTCGGCGTCAGTCGTCAGTCCCTGGAGGCCTACCGTAAAGCCACCGTGCTGCCGATCCTTCACAATGCCGTTGATGGCGGTCGCGAAGTCCTCGCCGACATGCTTCGCGAGTACGTCCGCGAGCCCGTAGCGCATGAAGGGGACATACTCAAGGTTTTGAACATCGACCTTGCGTGCGTCATGCAGGAAGCCAAGAACGGCGTCGCGCTCAACGGTCACATGCAGGATGCGGTGGTGATCTGGGTGGGCAGACACTTGGAAGCGGGACTCGTCATTGGTGGCAAGCACTGACGCAGGAAGCGGGGCATTCATTGGTAGCTCTCCGGGAGTTGTATGGTGCTATTTCATCTGGATTCTTTGATATGATCCAGATGGAAAGCAGTAATTTTTGTTCCGAAATTGAGATTAAAACGATGATTGATGTTCGCCAGTTGCAGTGCTTCGTCGCCGTGGCGGAAGAACTTCACTTTGCCAAGGCGGCAGATCGCTTAGGTCTCGCACAATCAGGGCTCAGCACCCAAATCCAACGCCTTGAACAAGATTTGGGCGTCACGCTCTTGAACCGCAACAAGAGGAAGCCRGTGTCACTTACCGACGCGGGGCACCTGTTTCATGCCGAAGCTGTCGCTGCGTTGCGGCACATTGAGCGGGCCGACCAGGTGGGACGCCTGGCTGCACGAGGGCTGGCTGGCGTCATCCGTGTCGGCTATGTGGCATCTGGCGCGAGCAGCGGCCTTTTGTCCACGATGCTGAGCGAGTTTCGGAAATCGCACGAGATGGTCCGGATCGAAGTCGTGCCAATGGATACGCCGAGGCAGCTAGAAGCGCTCAGCGATGGCCAGATTGATGTGGGCATTGTCAGGCCCAGGCGGCTCTATCCGGCTGGCGTTATCACGAAAGTCGTACAGACTGAGCGTCTGCTGGCAGCAATGACAGCAAGCCATCCTCTTGCAAGGCGAGGGACGGTCCCAGCGCGCGCATTAGCGGATCAATCGTTCATCGTCCCGCAGTTTACGGACGAGGAAGGCTTCGGGGATGCGCTATCCGCCCTGGGCAAAGCCGGAGGGTTCGCGCCTCATCTGGAATATCGTGTCCAGGATTTCATCTCCGCAATCTGCCTCGCGTCCGCGGGATACGGCGTGGCCATCGTGCCGGAGTCAATGCAGAATTTCTCCCAGCCAGGCATCTTCTACGCACAGATCGCCGATTTCAAATTCTCAGTGCACCTGGCGCTGGCGCATAGGCGCCGGGAAATATCCCCGGCGGTACGAGCCTTTGTGCAACTCGGAACTGAGGCTCTCAATGGCCGTGCATCGTAGACTCGGCAGTGCGCTCAGGCGCGTCGCGCTTCCGCGACATAACACCATCTACCAATGAAGAACACGGTGAAGGGCAGTATTGCCGCGAACGGTAGCCAGCGCAAGGCGACTTGAAGACCAACCGCGTCTGCTGCCATGCCGGTGATAAAGGGGCCTGCCGCGAGACCCAATATATTGTTAAACAGCGTCAGTGTGGCAAATGCCGAGCCGTGAATGGCGGGCGGCGTGGCCCCGGCAATGAGCGCGCTACATGTGCCGAACGAGCTGGCAAGGAAGAACACCCCGGGCGCAAGTAGCGCGAGTTGCAAGTTACCCGGTGGCAAGCGGAACGCAATCGCCAGCAGAGTGCCTAACACAAGGCAATAGCCAATGGCCATGTTCCACCTCTTGAGCGACGAATCCCCGCTGATCCGATCGGTCATCACACCGCATATGAGTTGGCCCAGGCCGCTGACAAGGACAAGGCCGGCCGCCAGTGTGGCTGCTTCGCTGACGGGCATGCCCCAGTAGCGATTCAGGTAGCTGGGCAGCCACACGAACAGCGTGCCTTGAACGAAGATCTGCAGGGCGCAACCGAGGTAGGCACAGAAGACGGAACGGGACGGAAACAGGCCGGAGAGGAACGCGTGCGGTGTCAGTTTCACATGCCCGTGCACCGGAGTCCCGTTTGCATTGTCCGGTTGTGCACTTGCGAGTTTTTTCTCGGTGACCACGAAGTAATAGATGATCACCAGCACAAAGCCAAAAATCGCCATCAGACCCATCGACCATCGCCAGCCAAAGTGTGTCGCGATGATGCCGGAAAGCGAAACACCGAGCACGGACCCAAACGCTGCGGCGGACGTAAAGCCGCCGGCGATGCTAGACCGCATATGCCTGGGGAAGATGCTCATGAGCATAGCGAATCCGACACTTCCGTAGGCAGCCTCGCCGACACCAACGAACAAGCGCGCGACGAGCATCTCGTGATAGGTGCTGGCGATGGCGCACCCGAGCGTGGCAACACTCCACACTGCCACCATCAGTGCAATGCTTTTGACGCGCCCCCAGCGGTCCGCGATGATGGAAAATGGGAGGGTCAGCACGCCGACGGTCAACGGCACCACGCTGCTAATCGAACCGAGCTGGGTATCGGAAATCTGCCACTGCAGTTTCAAGAGTGGAAACAAGGCGTTGATCGCCTGCCGCGACATGTAGTCGGACAGCAGCAGGCAAAACATCAATGCAAATACCACCCACGCGTAGGGTCGCGCACCAGTGGTAGCCGACGCCGACTCAGCCGGCATCGCGTTACTCGTAGACACGTTCAATTTCTGTCTCCTCAGGACTTCTAGCGTCGGATCATCTAGCGTGGCGCCACTTCGCGCTTTACCTTGCACGCCTTGAACTTGGCTATTTATGACAGTCATCCGCTGACGCGGGAGAGCCGTGGTCGGGGCTAGCCAGCACTCTCCGGATATCTGCGCAGGGTTTTCCCTTTGCTTGCGCGAGTTGGTAACAACTTGTCGTGAACGGTCAAGCCGGTTGACCCGGTGCGATTCGAGAATAGACGCACAAGTTTTTCTAAACACGCAAAGCATCGCAATCAAAAGGGGTAGACATGAAGAAGCAGACCAATCACTTAGGGTGGCGCGGTTGCGCCTTGGTAATCGGTGTTGGCCTCGCAGGGGGCATGTCCGTGGCCCAGGCCCAGGAGGCCTGGCCCAGCAGGCCGATCCGTCTGGTGGTGGCGGGGCCTGCCGGCGGCAGTGCCGATGCGTTGGCTCGGCTGCTCGCGCAAGGCCTGCAGCAAACATTGAGCAAGCCCGTCATCGTGGAAAACAAGGCTGGTGCCGCCGGTGCGCTGGCGATCAGCGATTTGCAGTCCAACGGCAAGGATGGCTATACCTTCCTGGTTATCCAGGGCGGTGTCGTGAGCGAAGCGCCGTTGGCCTACAAGGTCCATTACAAGCCTTTTACGGACCTGAAGCCCCTGGCCCAGATCAGTCGCACGGGGCTGGTGCTGGTTGCCAACAAGGATGTGCCCATTTCCAACCTGAAGCAGTTGGTGGACTATGGCAAGTCGCAAAAGGACGGCCTCGTTTTCGCTTCTTACGCTGCAGGATTGAAAGGCCACACCTCCGGCATACTGCTCGGGCAGCTCGCCCATGTGCCAATGCGGCATGTGGGCTACAAAGGCTCTCCTCCTGCGTTGAACGACCTGATGGGTGGTCATGTGCCCCTGATGTTCGATGGGGTGACTACCTCTTTGCCGCTGATCAAAGCGGGAAAGATCAAGGCGATTGCGTTGAACTATCCGACGCGGATTGCCGAATTGCCGGATGTACCGACCTTCAAGGAACTCGGTTACCCGCAACTGGCGCAAGCCGGGTGGTTCGCAGTGTGGTCTCGCCCAGATGTCGCTCCGGCAGTCCAGGAGAGAGTTCGCGAGATAACACTGGCGTATTTCAAGCAACCCGCGGTGCAGAGCCACATCAAGGACATGGGAATGGAGCAGGGGGGCGCCGCTACGCCGGAAGAGTTGATGGCGGACCTGAAGCAGGCATACCAGCAACAGTCCGCGCTGCTGAAGTCCATTAATTACCAGCCAGATTGATAAGAGATCATTCTGCGCAAACTCGCCATTGCCGTCCGAATGGGCTTTGCGCAGTCATTGGCCAGTGTATGCGGCATCGTCGTTCCGGCGAGCTCCCAATTGCCGGGGCAGGGGCCGATTCCCGCCGCATGGCCGGCCGGGTTACCTGCCGTTGCGGCGCGTCCGTCAGGTAAGCACGCGGATCGTGGGCGTCGAATGTGGTTGATCGTCCTTAGCGGGCGTTGCCGTCTTCAAATCCCACAGACTCGCTCTTTTTTCGGCCGGCGGCAGTCCGCGGCGGGTTCAGTCAGGAGAGTTCGCGAATGAACTCTTTGGCTTGCGGCCATTCGCCATAGCCTGAAGCGGGATTCAAATGCCCGACCTCGCCGAGTTCGACAAAGCGGCTGCCCCACGCCTTCGCCAGGCTACGGGCGCGATCGAGACGCGTCAGAGGATCGTTGCTGCTAGCCGCAACGATGCTCGGAAACGGCAACGTGCTGCGAGGGATCGGCAGCCAGCCGTGGTCGCTCAGCGTGGCGAGCGTCGGATAGCCTGCCGGCATGGACGTTTCGAGGTCCGCGGGCGCCGCGAGCAGTGCGCCAAGGATCTCGCCTGTGGCGCCTCGGGCTGCCAAATGGGCGACCATCATCGCGCCTGCGCTGTGCGCCACGATGATCACCGGCCCCTCGATGGTGGCCAACGCGCGATCGATTGCGTTGACGCGGGCGGCGCAACTCAGCTTGTCTTGCTCAAGCGGCGCGACGCTGACGACGCGAGGCAGCGTCGCCGCAAGGAGGGTTTGCCAGTGTTCCGGCACATGGTCACGCAGGCCAGGGACGATGAGAACGGTCGGTGCCGTAGAGGTCATGTCGATCTTTCAGTAAGGCGCGTCACCGATGATGGCGGTACGCTCCATCTTTCGGTGGCACGGTGGATAATCCATCACTGCGTAGTGCTGGGTTGAACGGTTGTCCCAGAACGCAACGCTGTTCTTCTTCCAGCGAAAACGCACTTGGTATTCGGGGATATTGGCCTGACTGACCAGGTAGCTAAGCAAATTGCCGGCACCCGGCGCCTTGTCCAGCCCGAAGCGCACGTTGGCCGGCACATTGAAATTCGTGAAGTGCGTCGTAAAGCTCCCATTGACGAACAGCACTTTCTCTCCGGTTTCGGGATGGATGCGTACAACCGGGTGCTCGGCGTCCGGGTACTGAGCCTTCAGTGCAAGACGCTTTTCGATCGGCATGGCGGCACCGAAGCTCGCCTCGATGCTGTGGCGCGCGCGCAATGTGGCGATCTTCGTCTTGATATCCTCGGGCAACTGGTTGTAAGCCTCGACCATGTTGACCCACATCGTGTCACCGCCCACAGGCGGGCATTCGATGCAGCGCAGCACACAGCCCATSGGMGGCYTKTCGCGCCARGTGGCRTCGGTRTGCCAGGARTTCTCGTTGCGYTCGGGMGGRCTGTCCGGSGTCTTRTARATCTGAACCAGTCCTGGGTAATCGGGATGGCTGCCTACCACCGGGTGGTCCTCCAGTTCACCGAAGCGGCGCGCAAAGGCCACGTGCTGCGCGCGCGTGATGTCCTGGTCGCGGAAGAACACCACGCGATGCTTTAGGAGCAGCGCCCGAATCTCCGCCATCTGTTGGTCGTCCTCGGCAGCCGCGCCAAGGTTGACGTTGCTGAGCTCCGCGCCGATCGTGCAAGTGATGGGCTCAACCCGGATCGAATTGCCCAGCGAGGTTGCGCGGACCACTGCGGGTGCCGCCTTGAGGCGTTGATTCATGTGCGTGTCTCCGATTGTCGGTTAGGCCGATCGATCCTTGCGAGTTTGGATGTCGCGGGTATCTCCCGCTTGACAGTACATGACAGGGATTTATCATTCCATGTCAATGTCCCACTCGTCTCTCTAATGTCGTCACTTGTCCGCGCCGCGGCCCTCACCAACTACAGCGAGGTCGCTCGAGCCGCCGGACTGGATCCGGTGCGGATGCTCCTTGACGCGGGGTTGAGTCCGAGCGTACTGAGCGAACCGGACATCATGATTCCGGTCGAGCGTGTCGGAAGGCTGCTTCAGGCGTCCGCAACCATGTCAGGCAACGAGAGTTTCGGACTGTGCATGGCCGAGTCGCGCCTTTTGTCCAATCTTGGGCCGGTAGGATTGCTGATCCGCGACCAGGCGACGCTACGCGACTCGCTTCGCATGCTGATGCGCTATCAAGCGTCGCTCAACAGTGCGTTGTCGCTGACGGTCGAGGAGTGCGATGGACTTGTCATTATTCGCGAGGTGGTAATGGCTGGCAGCGCACATCAACCCACGCGTCAAAGGGTTGAACTGGCGCTAGGGGTCATGGTGCGATTGATACGTCAACTCCACAAGCCCGACTGGGAGCCGCGACGCGTATGCTTTGAGCACCCGGCGCCGCGCGACCTGAGTACGCACCGACGGTTTTTTGGCCCTTGCGTCGAATTCGACTATGACTTCAACTGCATTATCTGCACGAGGGCCGATCTCGATGCACGCAACCCGTCCGCGGATCCGGCCATGGGGCGCTACGCACAGCAGTTGATAGACGCGTCTTCCATGTCGCACCAGGCGACAATGCCTGAGGACGTGCGGCGCATGATCCTGCTGCTGTTGCCTAGCGGGCGCTGCAGCATCGAACAGGTTGCGGAGCATCTGGGCGTGGTGTGCCGCACGGTCCAGCGCCGGCTGGCAGAACAGGAACAGAGCTTCTCGTCGATCGTGAACGACATCCGTACGGAACTCGCCATACGCCATGTCACCGAGAGCGATCGTCCGTTGACGGAGGTGGCGACCCTGCTTGGTTTTTCCGCGCCGAGCGGATTCTCGCGCTGGTATCACGCGCAATTTGGCTGCAGCCCCAAGGAAAGCAGGGCGGCACGCGGCACATTGCGCCGGCAGACGGCACCTTCACAGACGACCGGAGCATAACCCTAGCAGGGCTTAAGCCGCGTCAGGCCATCGCCAGCGGCAGCCGCTAAGTGAGCCGCCACCGGAGAGATCGAAGTCCTCGCAGCGGAGCCAACTCGGATTTGAATTTTATATTGTCGACAAAAATAAAAAGAAGTACCATGGAGCCGGCGCAGCTTTCCTGGTATGGCATCGGGAAAAGCAGCGCATGCTTGGTTACCAAGGAGGCAAGCTTCCGTGTTCTGCTCAGAAGAATCGCTGGCCATGCGCACAGCCTTGGACGAGAGAGGCATCACAGCGACAGACGATAAGCCAACAGGCAATGGTCCGTACCTCCGCCGGATGGGCTGGGTGATCTGCAAGGGATTTTGCTGGCTCGCCGAGCGGCTGTCCTATGCCACGGCAGCAATGCTGTTGACCGATCTGATTGTGTGGGAAAAGGACGGGTACATCGTGCGCAAATACCTGAACATCGATGCGCTTCCCGGATCCGACGAGCAGGCTCGGTAGCAGAACACGCAAGCTGCGGCCGGCGTCTTGCGCCGCTTTGCCGCGAGCGCGGTGGGTCCCGTTGGCTCTTGCGGTACCCGCAATCTGCCTGATTCTCCACGTGAGGTAAGATCCTGGGCGCTGCAAGCGGTGTCGTGCCGACCAAGGGCGGCACCCGACCCGTTCCCCAATCATCGGAAGGACTTACCATTCATGGGCAGGCTCAAGACTACCAACACGCCGGAATTGCAGTCGCTGCTTGCACCGCAAATACCGCAGAATCCGGTCACGCTGGCTGTCGAGCAGGCGCTTATGCATGGACGCGACTGGTCGGCATCAGTCGCTGACCAGATCGCGGTACGGCTGGCGGGCCTGATTACGATCGACGTGATCCACGCAGGCCAGCGCTTGCTGGAGAAAGACATCAGCGAGGTCCTGGCGGTCAGCCGCGCTCCTGTGCGCGAGGCCTTGCGCATTCTGGAGCGGGAGCGTTTGATTGAGTTCCGTCCCCGGCGCGGTGCCATCGTCACCGAGCCCAATGCCCAGGACCTGCGGGATATCTACGTCGTGCGGGACGCGCTGTTCGAGATCCTGCTCAGACAGTTGATGGAAGAGCGCGCGGACGCGCTGGAAGCATTGTTCGAGCAATTCATTCCGCAGTTCAGCAAGGCCGCCGAGGAATCGGTGGACGCCTATATCAGCGTGACCTTCCTGGCAAACATGGCCATGGCTGATCTGTCCAGCAACCGGCTGGTAGGGGAGGTGCTGAACTCTATCTCGCTGCGGGTCCTGCGCTATGTGCGGCTGGGGCTCGCATCCCATCCCGGCTCGCTGGAGAATTCCCTCAAGACCTGGCGTGCCCTGCAGCGCGCCGTAACCAAGCGGGACATCGAAGCGGTCTTGCAGACCGCGCACAAGCGCATCGGAAACTCCCGGGAAGCTGCAGTCCGTGCGCTGTCATCCGGCGTCCAGAAAGGCAAGGGCAGCGTTGTCGGCCGCAGCGCTGTGCTGGCGTAGGCCTTCTAAGCCCGCGCGGGCAAGACTGCCCGCCATGGCTCTCTAGTCATCCTCGTCTAGTCATCCTCGCTATCCGCAGGTAGCCAGCGAAGACCGCGATATCAGCTCGCGAGTATGGCTCCCGCCGGGAGACATCAGCACGGGTTAGCAGCGTCTCAAGAGCTGCGCTGCATCGCAAATGGGCTTTGCCCGAATCGAATTCCCCAGAACGACACCGGCTCTTCGGCACCGGCTAGACCGGCGGCTCAATCACCTGCTGCGCACGCGAGAGAGCGAGCCAAAGCACCTGCCGATGCGCGTCACCTCAGAATCTTCCAAAAACTTAAGCGTGGCAGTGACCGCGGGTTCGCCCCAGCGCCGCGCCAAGGCCAGCGCCGCGCGCCCGACTGCGCTGGCTATCCCGCCGCTGTCATCGCACGCGCTCTCGATGTGCGACGCGTTTCAGTCAGTATTATTCATGTCGACAAAAACTATTTCCGGCTGATATCATGGTCCACACCCGAGGCTGGAATAGGGCGTTGATCGGTAGGGGAAGCTGCTGAAGCGCGCCGGCCGTGATCGAACGTTTCGTGGCACTGAGATCTCTCGCGGCGATGGTCGGCTTATGGACAGCCGGGCACGACATGGAGAAGGACAAACGTCGACAACAACCCGGGCGCTGGTGGCGTGATCGGCATCAATTCGGTCGTGAGGGCGTCTGCAGATGGCTATGCGGAGCTCTACGAACGCTTCGTTCGCTGTGATTGCGCCAGGGGTGTAAAAAAACCTAGAGGAGAAGAGACAATGGGATCATTCAGCAAGAGGAGCAAGTTTAATAGTGCGCTCATCGCTGCGGGCGTCATCTGCACTGGCGGCGCCCATGCGCAGAGCAGCGTGACGCTATATGGCGTGGTGGATATGAACGTCGAGTTTGCCAGCCACGTCGGCACCGTGCCAAGCGCAGCCAACAAGTTCAATGCGGGCCCGTCCAACAATGCGTACCGCATGGACTCTGGCGGCCTGTCTGGATCGCGTTGGGGCTTGCGCGGCGTGGAAGATCTCGGCAACGGGCTGAAATCCATTTTTGTCTTGGAAAGCGGCTTTAACCTGGATACCGGCACGTCGCAGCAGGGTGGCCGCCTGTTCGGTCGCCAAGCTTACGTGGGCATGCAAAGCTCGCAGTATGGCCAACTGACTTTTGGCCGGCAGTACACCTCGATGTTCGAAGGCCTCGCGAACTTTGTACCGGCAGCCTTTGCCACCCAGTATGAACCGATCGTGATGCTGACCGGCGCGAACTTCCGCGAGGACAACACTGTCAAGTACACCGGTCGGTTCGGCCCGGTCACCGCACTGGCGCACTGGTCCTTCGGTACCGGCCTGGCATTGCCGACGACGGTGGCCAATGGCCCGCTTCTAGGTGGTAACGGCGAAGTCCCGGGCCAGTTCCGTCGCGATACCGCCTATGGTGCGGCCTTGACCTACATTTCCGGCCCTGTCGGCGTGGCTGTCGCTTACGACCAGTTCAACCCCACCATTTCGAACCCCTTGAACGCTGCTGTCCTCGGGAGCGGAAGCTTCAAGAAGGCAACGATCGCGGCAAGCTATGCGTTTGGCCAGGCAAAGATCATGGGCGGCTACCGCTGGGGTCAGAACAAGGACCAGAATGGCAGCCTGCTTGAACGCGACGACCTCTACTGGATCGGCGCCAACTACCAGGTGACGCCGGCGCTTGGCCTGACGCTCGAATACAACTATGACCACGTCAAGCGCTTTTTCGCGAACACATCGACCCCGAACCCATGGCAAGTTGCTTTCATCGCCGATTACGCCCTCTCCAAGCGGACTGACGTCTACTTGACCACGGCATATGCAAAAAACGCCGGCCTGGGGCTGGATTCCGCGATGATCGCCTACGCGAACAGCCTTTCCCTTGGCAATAGCTACACACTTGCCAGCGGCCAAAGCAACATGCTCGGTGTCGCCGCAGGTATTCGCCACAAGTTCTGAGAGACGGCTTGAAGATTCGCTGCAGAGGTGTTCCGAAAGCGGGATGTCGAAAGAAGAACACCGAGAGCGGCAGGCAAGCATGGCGGGCAAGACGAGACCATGCGCGAGCGATCTGACAGACGTGGGGCGAGCAGCAATGGAAGGCCTGCTGCCCGAGCCCGGGCAGCGAGGGCGGCGCACAATCCCTTGGCTGCGTGCACCGTGAGCGGCGCGTTGCCTGCGATGCGGCCCACATACAATCGAGCGAGCAAAGCTTGCGGTTTCCTGCTACGCGCCTGGGGTTCGAGTCCGCCCCGGCGCCACTCAGGGCGGTAACAGCGCGGCGCGGGCGGCGGCGAGAACCTCGCGATTCAAACCTTCGAGCAACCCCGACGCCGCCCGTGCGTGTTGCCAGTGAAGCGGTACATCAAGCGGGGTGTTCGGCACCAACTCGACGAGCGAACCGTCCTCGAGATGAGGGGCGATCAGTGCCTCCGGATGCAAGCCCCAGCCCATGCCAGCCAATGCCGCGGTCACAAAGGCGTGGGACGAAGGCAGCGTGTGCCGGGGAAGCTCCACGTGCCGATGGCACAAACGCCGCGCCCACCGCGCCTGCAACTCGTCTTTGGTGTTGAACACTAGGCTGGGTGCCAGCGCCAGGCTGCCAGCGCCCACTCCATCGCCGAAATGGCGTTGGCTGAAAGCCGGGCTGGCGGCCGCCAGGTAGCGCATGGAGCCCAGCGGATGGCTGTTGCAGCCAGCGGCAGGACGGGCTGTGGCCGTTACGGCGGCGAGCACTGCGCCGCTGCGCAGCCACTCCGTAGTGTGGTCCTGGTCATCCACGGCCACCTCCATCAGCACGGGACTTTCTGCAGCGAAGGCGGCGATGGCCGGCGCGACCCAGGTGGCCAGGCTGTCGGCATTCACCGCAATGGGCAGCGCTACCCGTGCCATGCCCTCCGGGGCAAGCGCTGGCAGAGCCCCTTGCAATTCCTGCTCGAGCAGCCGCACACGGTCAATGTGTTGGCAAAGCCGGCGGCCCGTCTCCGTGGCCCGGCAGGGCTGATCGCGCACCACCAGCGCGCAGCCTACGCGTTCCTCCAGCACCCGAACGCGCTGCGAAATTGCCGATGGCGTCACATGGAGAGCGCGGGCTGCACGCTCGAAGCTACCCTCCCGAACCACGGCAGCCAAGGCAGATAGGGCAGAGTAGTCAAGCATCAGATAAGTTTGGCTAAATCGAATGAAGAAAAGGTAGTTTGTCTTCATCCGTCAATGCAGGCAAGCTGGATGCATGAATACTTCGCTTGCCTTATCCGTTTCCCTCCAAGGCCTGGCCCTGAGCCTGGGGCTCATCGTGGCCATCGGCGCACAGAATGCATTCGTACTGCGCCAGGGCCTGCGTCGTGAGCATGTGGGCAGCGTGGTGCTGTTGTGCGCCATGGCGGACGCGTTGCTGATTGCAGCGGGTGTCATGGGCATGGCCCAGGCACTGGGGGAGCGCCCCGGGCTCGCGCGTGTCCTGGCGCTGGCCGGTGCCGTCTTCCTGGCGATATATGGATGGCAGGCACTGCGCCGTGCGCGGCATGCTCACCAATTGAAAGCACCTGACGGTGAGAAGGGTCTCAGCAAGGGTGCCGCGTTGGCACAGGCGGCGGCGTTCACGCTGCTCAATCCCCATGTTTATCTGGATACGGTGCTGCTGGTGGGCAGCATCGGTGCCCAGCAACCGGTGGCGCTGCGAGGCTGGTTTGTGGCGGGCGCCAGTTTTGCCAGCCTATTCTGGTTCGGGCTTCTGGGCTTTGGCGCGCGCTGGCTGGCGCCGTGGTTCGCCCGGCCGAGGGCTTGGCAGGTGCTGGATGGTCTCATCGGGACGACTATGTTCGTGTTGTCCGCTCTGCTGGTGCGTCACGTATTCCAAGGGGTGTGAGGTGCTTCCAGGTGCGTCGAATAGGCGACATCTCATGGTTGCGTTTTTCAGCATTCGCCGTGGTGCTCGGTACGTACTATCACCTAATGCTGCTCTGCGTCATTTTATTTGCTACAATTAGGGAAAACCCGATGAGGGTTATCCCTGAAAGGAAGAAAGCCATGAACACCCAATCCGACATCAAGATGACCGACCAACTCGAACGCGAACTGATCGAACGCGAACTGGGTCCCCGCAGCCCGGCCTTCGTCGACGACGTGAAGAGCGCCATCGCCGCCGTGCAATCCGTGCTGGGCCGCCTTCAGAACCAGGCACGCAAGGCAAAGATCGTCTTCGCGAACGGCTGATCGCCCGAGCACCGACATCAAGATTCAAGAGTGAATGCTGCCGTAGTACGTCGTAGTTAACTGTTGTAGTTTGTTGTTGATGTATGTAGTTTTGGTTTGACGGCTTAAATGCTGCCCGTCGCGGAGATGCGCTAACGCATCTGTCCTGGCGAGGGACAGCAGGCACCTGTCAAACCGGCGCGGAACGCTTTCGCGCGGCAAAACCGGCCAACGCGTCGCTCCGAGGAGCGCAGCGCCTTTTGGCCGGTTTTTTTATTTCAGCACCGCGCACGGTGTAGAAGCCCAACAGCTCGGGTGCCGCACGATTGTCGGGAAATACGCGGGCGCCCTGCGGGCGTCAGACAAGGATTCCTGGAAGGTTCAGCCTGCGCTCACCAGCAAGGTCTTGGGTTCCAAGTACGCGCTCATGCCCCAGCGGCCCATTTCGCGCCCCAGCCCCGAATGCTTGAAGCCGCCGAAGGGCGCGCGCGGCTCGTTGGCCAGGGTGTTGACGAGCACGCGGCCCGCATCGATCTGGCGCGCCACACGTTCGCAGCTTTCCGGGTTTGTGCCCAGCACCAGGGCGCTCAGGCCATAGCGCGTGTCGTTGGCAATGGCGATCGCATCGGCTTCGTCCTCGTAGGGGATGATGGTCAGCACGGGGCCGAAGATTTCCTCGCGCGCGATGCGCATCTGGTTGTTGGCACGGGTAAAGAGCGTGGGCTTCACGAACCATCCGGCGTGCAGGCCATCGGGGCGGCCTTCACCGCCTGCCAGCAAGGTCGCACCTTCTTCCTGCCCGAGGTGGATGTAGTTCTGCACCCGCTCCCATTGCTTCTTGCTCACCATCGGGCCGATGTCGGTGTCGGCCTGGCGCGGGTCGCCGGATTGGACATGAGAGACAGCTACTTTCGCGATCTGCTCGAATTCGGTCAGGCGGCTGCGCGGCACGAGGATGCGCGTGCCGGCGATGCAGGCTTGGCCGCTGTTCATGAACCCTGCTTGGAGCACGAGCGGCATGATGGCGGTGAAGTCTGCGTCATCGAGTACCACGGTGGGCGACTTGCCGCCCAGCTCCAGTGTCACGCGCTTCATCGTGGCGGCGCCCGTGGTCACCAGGTGCTGGCCCACGGCGGACGAGCCCGTGAACGAGATCTTGGCGATGCCGGGGTTGCGCGCGATCTCCTCGCCGACCACTTCGCCGCGGCCGTTGACGATGTTGAACACGCCTGGGGGCAGATCGGCTTCGTGCAGTGCTTCGGCCACGATCTGCGTCTGCAGCGCGCTCATCTCGCTGGGCTTGATGACGGCGGTGCAACCGGCTGCCAGCGCGGTGGCCAGCTTGTTGCAGATGAACCCCGCATTGCTGTTCCATGGCGTGATCAGGCCCGCGACGCCCACAGGCGTCTGGATTACCGTGGCCGCGCCTACCTTTTCCTCGAACGCGAAGGACTCCAGTGTGTCGATCGCCTGGGCAATGACGTCGGCAGGATACGTTGCCATCCACTGCCCGCGTACTGAGGGTGCGCCGTATTCCATCAGGATGGCCTCCATCAGCGCGTCTTTGCGCGCGGCCACGGCCCGGTACATGCGCTGCAGGGCCGCAATGCGCTCCGCGCGCGTGGTGCGTGACCAGGCCGGGAATGCAGCCTGTGCTGCCGCGATGGCGCGCTGCGCGTCCTGCGCATCGCCCAGCCGCACCTGGCCGATGACTTCCTCGGTACTCGGGTTGTGGAGGTCGAACCATTCCTGGCCGTGTGGCGTGACGAATTCGCCGTTGATGTAGATGTGCTCAATGCGTTGCATGGTGGCTCCTTGGGGATCGATGCAACGAAGTTTAGGAATGGTTTATTGTTCTGATAAGCCGTCTTGAGGCTGATGAGGTATCCGTAAATTCAGGACAATACATGCACAGAACAGGAATGACCGAGCTGGAAGTGGTTCTGGCCGTCGCGCGCCGCAACAGCTTTCGCGGCGCGGCGCAGGAGCTGGGCATGTCCACCACCGCCGTGAGCAGCGCCGTGGCCGGGCCGGAGGCACGCCTGAAGGTGCGGCTGTTCAACCGCTCGACGCGCAGCGTGGCGCTTACCGATGCCGGGCGACGCTATGTGGAGCGGATTGCGCCGGCACTGGCCGAAATCCAAAGCGCGGGCGAAGAAGCCGGCACCGGCCCCGACGCGCCGAGCGGTACGCTGCGCATCAACGCGCCGCAGGGCGCGGCATCCCTGCTGTTGGAGCCGCTCTTCCTGCAATACGCGCAGCGCTATCCCGAGGTACGCATCGACATCGTGAGCGAGTCGCGCATGATCGACATCGTGGCCGAAGGCTTCGATGCGGGCATCCGCCTCGCCGAATCCGTGCCGCAGGACATGATCGCCGTGCCGCTCTCGCGCGACATCCGCATGCTCGTGGTGGCAACTCCAGAGTACCTGGCGCGCCACGGCACCCCCAGGCACCCGCGCGACCTGCTCCAGCACCAGAGCATCGGCATGCGCATGTCGCACGGCGGCATCTATCACTGGGAGCTGGCAAAAGGCGGCCAGAAGCTGCAAATGGATCTGCCCGTGCGCCTAGCGCTGAACGAGCTGCCGGCCATCAAGCAGGCGGTGCTGCTCGGGCTGGGTACGGGCTTCATCTCCGAGTGGTTCATCGAAGAAGAGCTGAAGGCCGGCGCGCTGGTGCCGGTGCTGGTGCCGTGGTGCCCGTCGTTCGGCGGGCTGAGGATGTACTACTCAGGCCACCGTTTCGTGCCTGCGCGGGTGCGTGCGCTCATCAGCTTGGTTCATGAGCTGGGCTTGGCCGGGGTGCCGTCGCGAGGAGTTCAAGCAGGCTGATTTGAGCGTGTCGCTGTGTCGTCGCGCGTGCAGTGCGTGTGCATCCGCACCGCACTTCACACTGCCTCCGGCGCAGCCGTCCTGCGCATCCTTGTGAGATCGGCTCACAAGCCTTGCGAGTCATTTTCCTTTTGCGGGCGCACCGGATCGCGCTATCGTGAGAGCCCCCTGTGCTTTCTCCCGGTCTTCCCGTGCCCACCATCTCCCCCCGCTTGCTGCTCTGCCTGCTGATTACCTACCTGGTCTGGGGCACGACTTATCTCGCCATCCGTTTCACCCTGGAGAGCTTTCCGCCGTTCCTGATGATGGGCTCGCGTTTTCTCTGCGCCGGCTTGTTGCTGGCGCTGTGGCTGCGCTATCGCGGCGCCGCCATGCCGACCTTGCGCCAGCTGCGCAATTGCGGGGTGCTGGCTGGTTTCCTGCTGGTCGGCGGGATGGGGCTGACGGCGGTCGCGGAGCAGACCATCTCGTCCGGGGCGACCACCGTGATGATTGGCGCGATGCCGATCTTTGGCTTGTTCTGGGGAATTTGCTTTGGCGCGCGGCCGCGCTGGTACGAAGTGCTGGCCATTGCGCTGGGCAGCGCGGGCATCCTGGTGCTGACCGGCGGCGCGGAGTTTCGCGCGAGTGCCACGGGCGTCATGGCTTTGCTGGTGGCCACCGGCAGCTGGTCGTTCGGTTCGCAGATCGCCAGGCGCCTGGATTTGCCGCAGGGCGCGGTGGCGTTTGCCGCCGAGATGCTGCTGGGCGGGGCAATCTTGCTGATCCTGTCTGTTGCGTTCGGCGAGTCCTGGCCGCGGACGGTCAGCAGCCAGGCGTGGTGGGCGTGGGTCTACCTGGTGGTGGCTGGGTCGCTGGTGGCGTTTTCCGCCTATATGTACCTGGTGGCAAACGTCTCGCCGACGGTTTCCTCAAGCTATGTCTACGTGAACCCGCCGGTGGCGCTGGCCGTGGGCGCGTGGCTGGGCAGCGAGCAGATCGCGCCGCAGACGTTTGGTGCGGTGGCGCTGATCCTGGGGGCCGCTCGCATGCCAGAACTCAGGGCTCAGGATTCAGGGCTCGGACTGTTCCTCGATCCACATCGATAGCCGCGCCTTGTACGCCTGCTGGATGTGCCGGCGCGTGATTTGCTCGGCCAGCGCGGGGTCGCGTTGCTCCAGGGCTTCCACTAGCGCGATGTGATCTTCGTAGGAGACCCGGGCGCGTCCCGGCAGCGCCAGCGTGGTGCGTCCCAGCAGTGCCATCGACTCGTGCAGCGAGCGCAAGGTCTTGAGCAGGTAGCGGTTGTGCGCGCAGCGGTGCAGCGTTTCGTGGAAGAGCCGGTTGTTGGCGGCGAGCTTGTCGGGCTGGTCGGCGATGGCCAGGTCGCGCTGGACGATGTCGCGCAGCAGCGAGATTTCCACATCGGTAGCGCGGCGCGCTGCGAGCGCGGCGGCGGTGCCTTCCAGCACCTCGCGCATGACATAGAGCTCGCTCACCATGCTGGCGTCGAGCTGGGTCACCATCATGCCCCGGTTAGGCTCGTTGACGACCAGGCCTTCGGATTCCAGCCGCGACAGCGCTTCGCGCACCGGCGTGCGCGACAGCCCCAGCGAGGCAGCTAGCTCCACTTCGCGCAGGCGGGTACCGGAGGGCAGTTGCCCGGCCTGGATCGCGTTGCGCAGGTGCTGATAGGCCCGCTCGGCGCGGGGCAGCGAGGCGTCGGGGCCGGTGCCGGCCGCGCCGGCTGGATCTGCGGAAATCATTGGGCGGGTGGGATCCCGTTGTGATTGTTCGTTGTTGTGCATTGTCGTGCGTTGATCTGCGTCGCACATGATACCCGCTCCAGGCTCGGCAACATCACGCCTGCACTATGTCGGTTACCGGTAGCGCGGGCCGCAATCGAGATGGTGCCGGCTGCCTGCCGGGCCTCCGGTTCCATGTTGGCGTGTGCCGGATTGGGCATGTGGCAGGTCCAGGGCGGCGGCAGATTGAGGTTGTATTCGGTCTTTGTGGAATATAGTATGTGATATATCAAGACATGCATCCATAAAACAACCGGGAGACGACATCATGAAAGTGTGTATCTATGGCGCCGGCGCCATCGGCGGCTATCTCGGCGTCCAGCTGGCAATGGCGGGCGCCGAGGTCAGCCTGGTCGCACGTGGCGCCCACCTGGCCGCCATGCGCGCCAACGGCCTGCGGCTGCTGAGCGAGGGCGAGGAGAGGGTGGCCAAGGTCAATTGCACCGACGACCCGGCCACGCTGGGGCCGCAGGACTATGTGTTCATCACCCTGAAAGCGCATTCCGTGCCGGGCGTGGTGGACCTGATGCAGCCGTTGCTTGGTCCCAGGACGGCGGTGGTGACGGGCGTCAACGGCATCCCTTACTGGTACTTCCATCAGCACGGCGGCCCGCTCGCGGGCACCAGGCTGGAAAGCGTCGACCCGGGCGGGCGCCAGTGGCGCGGCCTGGGGCCGGAGCGGGCGATCGGCTGTGTGCTCTATCCCGCCGCCGAGATCGCCGCGCCCGGCGTGATCCGCCATGTCTATGGCAAGAAATTCCCGCTGGGCGAGCCCGACGGCAGCAAGTCGGCGCGTGTGAGCCACCTGAGCGAAATGATGGTGGCCGGCGGCCTGGAGGCACCCATCCGCGACAATATCCGCGACGAGATCTGGCTCAAGTTGTGGGGCAACCTGTGCTTCAACCCGATCAGCGCGCTCACGCATGCCACGCTGGATATCATCACTGCCGATCCGGCCACCCGTGGGCTATCGCGCGCAATGATGCTGGAAGCGCAAGCGATTGCGGAACGCTTTGGCGTGCGGTTCCGGGTTGATGTGGAGCGCCGCATCGACGGTGCCGGCGCGGTTGGGGCCCACAAGACTTCCATGCTGCAGGACCTGGAGGCAGGGCGGGCCATGGAGATCGACCCCCTGCTGACGGTGGTGCAGGAAATGGGCCGGTTGGTGGAGCAGCCCACGCCGATGGTGGACGCGGTGCTGGGCCTGATCAAGCAGCGTGAACGGATGGCGCAGGCGGCTTGAGCGCGGATGCCGGGCCGGTCGGGAAGAAAGGATGGCGCCGGCCGGTTTCGGCGGCGCACCATCTGATATACCATATACGTAAAACCGCCACCCTGGCAGCCGATTTATATCAATTGTGCATTTTCCTATGCATTCAGCTCATGCAATGGCTGCTTTTGGTAAGCTAAGCGGGAAGCCGCAGGCGACCGTCCCGTCCGCCGCGGCGCTGGTTTCAACAAGAGCCCATTCATGTCTGCGCAAACTCAATCCGCGGTCCAGCCTGCTGCACTGACCCTGTCCCTCCAACCCATCAACGCCGGTGCCAGCCTGCGCGACCAGGCATACGCCATGCTGCGCCAGGCCATTGCCGACGCCGACATCTATCAGTCGACCGAGGAAATCCGGCTGGACGAGCGAGTCCTGAGCGAGGCGCTGGGCGTGAGCCGCACCCCGATCCGCGAAGCCATGACGCTGCTGGAGCAGGAAGGTTTCCTGCGCACCGTGCCGCGCCGCGGCATCTACATCATGCGCAAGACCAAGCGTGAGATCGTCGAGATGATCCAGGTGTGGGCCGCGCTCGAGAGCATGGCCGCGCGCCTGGCCACGCTGAACGCCAGCGACCAGGAGATCGCGCAACTGCGCCATATGTTCGACAGCTTCCGCGATGCCACGCCGGCCGAGCATATCGAGGAATACTCCGACGCGAACATCGCCTTCCACCAGGCGATCGTGCAGTTGTCGAAGTCGCAGATCATCATGGATTCGATCAAGAACATCTTTATCCATGTGCGCGCCATCCGGAAGATGACGATCTCGCAAAGCGATCGTGCTTCGCGCTCCATCGTCGATCACCTGCGCATCATCGAGGCGCTGGAAAAACGCGACACCGAACTGGCCGAGAAGCTGGTGCGCCAGCATTCGCTGGATCTGGCTGACTATGTCGAGAAGAACTGCGACTTCCTGGATTGAAGGCTGAAACCTGAGGTGCCTGCCTCTGGCAATAAAGAACGGCGGACATCGTCCTGGCCGTTAACAAAATCTGCCCCGATTCTTACATTCGAAAGAAATTCCTTTCTCCGCAACGCCCCCTCCGAGGGGGCGAATCCACTGGAGCGGCTGGGGGGCTGCGCGATGGTGCGTAGATTTTCGTCTAAGGAAAGTAGATAGTTATTCATGTAGCTATGTTGGTGTGCTACGAATTGCAATTCTCTTGATCCTCCCGCGCGCACGAATCGTTCGAGTCACTTGAAGGTTACTAGCGGACCGCAGCGCTGCGCTACCTCTCGCCACAGAAACAATGAGCGTTGTTTGTGTAGGCATAGAGAACGCCGCGCGAAGATTGCGACGGCGTGTACGCCTTAGCCCATCTCCCGACTTCCTGTGCCGCGTCAGGGACCGTAACGCCTGGTCGACACGACTCTATGCGGGGACGCCATGGAAGATGAAAAAGACGGACGAACCCCACAGCGAATACCGAGGCACCTGTGGGCGATGTTGCGAGCGCGGGTTAGCGAATGGTTCATTGGGGGCGTCCTCCTGGCAATCACCGGCTTCGCGCCGCAGGAATTCATCGCTCAACTGATCCGCTATATTGCGGCGCCAGAGAGGGTGGAGCATTTGTCGCGCTTGGCGCTCGATGCCCGGCCGGCGATTGTCTTTGTTGGAATCGCGATCATTGTGGCTGATGCGCTGTATCGGAACCGGCACCGGCCGGTCACTGCTGTCCCAGGAGGGCCGCCGCTCACTGAGGATGGAGCGGGGCGTTTGCAACCTAACGGCAGGGCGCTGGTGGAAAGCGAACCGAGTGAACCGGAAGCATTACCACTCCCAAATAACTCATGGCTATCGGAGGGGCGAGTGATACTGGTCGTGCTTCCGTTCGAAAGTCTCGGTGGCGGCGGCAAATATGATTACTTCAGTGAGGGCTTAACCGAGGATATGATCACCCAACTTGCCCGGCTCAGCCCGGAGCGCCTGGGTGTCATCGCCCGGACTTCGGCGATGCGCTACAAATCCACGACCAAGACCATTCATCAGATTGGCCAAGACCTCGGGGTTTCCCACGTGCTTGAGGGAAGCGTCCGGCGTGCCGGAGATCGGGTACGGGTTGCGGCGCAGCTCATCCGGGTAAGCGACGAAACGCACCTTTGGGCCGAGACCTACGAGGGGAACCGACATGACATCCTGGCACTCCAGATCGAGGTAGCCAAGGCAATTGCCCGCGAAATTGAGATCAAGCTCACGCCGCACGAGCAAGGGCGTTTAGACCGTACTCCTGCCATTGATGCGCAGGCGCACGAGGCGTATCTCAAGGGGCGTCACTTCTGGTCCAAGCGCACCGAAGAAGGAATGCGAAAGAGCATTGAGTATTTTCAGCTCGCTATTGGACACCAGCCGAACTTTGCGGCCGCCTATGATGGAGTGGCCGATGCCTACACGATGCTTGCATGTCGCGGCGTGAGCCCTGCGCGCGAAACGTTTCATAAAGCAAAGATGGCGGCCAGGAAAGCGCTGCAGATTGAGCCCGATTTGGGTGAGGCTTATGCGTCACTGGCCCATGTGCGTTTGCACGATTGGGATTGGGTCGATCTGGAACAGGATTTTCTGCGCGCCATTGAACTGAATCCAGGACACGCGATCGCCTATTATTGGTACGCGGAATATCTCATGATGGCAGGCAGAGCCGAAGAAGCCATTGCCAGGGTCAGGCAGTCCCAACAGATGGATCCGTTGAATTCAGTGCTGAATTCATCTGTTGCCATCATCTTGTACCTTGCTCGGCGATACGATCAGGCACGGGAAGAACTTCGTAAAGCCCTGGAAATCGATCCAAACCATTTTCTGCTTCACCTCAGGCTGGGATTGGTCTACCAGCAACAGAAGTTGTTCCATGACGCAATCGAGGAGATGCAGAAGGCTGTAACGCTTTCCGGGAGGAGCACAGAGGCGCTGACGGGGCTGGCCCAGACCTACGCTGCCGCCGACATGAGAGCGGCCATGCAGCAAATCGTGGATGCGCTGGAGACGGAATCCGAAAAGCACTACGTCCACCCCTACAACATGGCGAAAGTGTTTGGTTCGCTCGGGGACAAAGAGCAGACCCTCGGCTGGCTGGAAAAAGCCTACGATGAGCACAGTCCTGACTTCATTGAGCTCAGAACAGAACCTACCTTCGACAGCGCTCGCTTCGATCCCAGATTCTCTGCGCTGGTATCCCGCGTCGGGTTCAACCAGATCTGAAGGACGAGGCTCTGTGATGGGCGGGGTCGGGAACCGCCAGCCAGAGCCGCTGAATCTCCTTCGGGCGGCCCCCTTTCGGCGAGCGATTGATTCAGTGCTTGCGGGTTTCCCCTCAATTCTGGGCGCGGATCGCGGTGAGACAATCCAGCCGTATCGCACGAATTATGCATCGTAGCGATCCAATGCTCGCAGACCAACCGAAGGGAGATGAATATGCATCGCTTTGTCGCTCCTTCCGCTGTCCCAATCGCTTTTGCCTGTGGCTACCTTACTGCCCATACGGGACTGTCGCCGGCCCACGCGCAAATCCCGCCCGCCACATTGGCGCCGCAGATCATCAACTTGGTCGCCATGAGCAATGAAGACATCGGACCGCAGGTTCCCAATATGGGCACGCTACGTACGAAAGGGCTGGTGGCGACGCCACAAGGGACCGTT
>NZ_JBFRDD010000046.1:0-70561 GCF_052113425.1 Cupriavidus sp. YAF13 | reverse complement strand
TTGCGCAAGACGTCGCGCGAGCGCAACCAAGCGTTGCGTGCGGCGGGCATCCCCCAATTCGGCTGCGCCAAATTCGTCGATCGCCCAGTCGTCGGAGTCGGAGGTGGAAGGCAATGGCGTACATCGCGGTGAATGACGGCAAGCAARTTAACACAGGTTTACAGCGGTTTACAACCGCTTTTCCACCTTCGCCCCCCAGATTTGTGGGTAATCCTGAGCACTTGTGCGAGAGGGGCCGGGGGAGAGGGCCGGGCGCTCGCTGAATCGCGCTGCGCTCATAGGCCCGGGCCGGGCTTTACGCTGCCATCACCTCGCCATACCGCTGCACATGGAAATCGCTGTCGCCCAGCAACGGGTCGATCATGGTCAGCCGCTTGAAGTAATCCCCAACCTCCAGCTCATCCGTCATGCCCATGCCGCCGTGCAATTGCACGGCTTGCTGGCCGACGAGGCGGCCGGCCTTGGCGACCGTGACCTTGGCGGCGCTGAGCATGCGGCGGCGTTGGGCGGGATCGGTTTCGTCCAGTGCCTGGGCTGCCACGTAGGCCATCGACAACGCGAGTTCCTTTTGTACGAGCATGTCGGCCATGCGGTGCTGCAGCGCCTGGAACACGGCTAGCGGCTTGCCGAACTGCTGCCGCGTGCGCAGGTATTCGGCGGTGATCTCGATCAGCTTTTCCATGGCACCGGCGGCTTCGGCGCATAGCGCGGCAATGCCGTGGTCGATGCCGTGGAGCAGGGCGGGCAGGCCGTCGGCCGCGTCGCCGATCATGGCGCCGGCGTCCACGGCGACGTTTTGCAGGGCGAGGTCGGCGGCGCGCAGGCCGTCCATGGTGGGATAGCCGCGCACGGTGAGCCCGGCGGCGTTGCCGGGTACCAGGAACAGGGCAAGCTCATTGCTGCCGCAGATGCGCGCGGTGAGCAGGAAGGCGTCAGCGGCTTCGCCGTGCCAGGCCAGGCTCTTGCTGCCGTTAAGGACGTAGCCGTCGCCCTTGCGCTCGGCGCTGGCGCGCGCGGCCTCGGGGCGGTAGCGGGTGGTGGGTTCCAGGTACGCGAGGCTGACCACGCGTTCGCCGGCGGCGATGGCGGGCAGCCACTCGTTTTTCTGGGCGGCGCTGCCATAGGCGGTGAGCACGGCGGCGGCCATCACCGCGGTGGGCGTGACCGGTTCCAGCACCAGGCCACGGCCCAGTTCGCGCTGCACCACCAGCTGGCTGGCGGCGCTTTCGCCGAAGCCGCCGTATTCGCCGGGCACGGTCAGGCCGAGCACGCCCATTTCGGCTAGCTGTGCCCAGGTGGCGCGGTTGAAGCTGCCGCCGCCGCGGGCGCTCTTGCGGCGTTTATCGAAGGTGTATTCGGTATCGATGAAGCGGCGCAGGCTGTCCGCCAGCATCTGCTGTTCTTCGCTGTAGTTGAAGTCCATGACTGTGCTTGTTCCGTCTGTGCTCTCAGAAACCGAGGATCATCTTGGAGATGATGTTCTTCTGTACTTCGGTAGTGCCGCCGTAGATCGATGTCTTGCGCATGTCGAAATACGTGGACGCGGCGGGCGCGGCCCAGGCCGGGGCGTGCAGCGGTGCGTCGGCGGGCGGCGCTTCGCCGGCTTCGAGCCAGCGCGGCGAGTAGGGCCAGGCATTGGGGCCGGCCACTTCCATCTGCAGCATGGCGAGATCCTGCTGGATCTCGGAGCCACGGATCTTGACGATGGAGGCTTCCGGGCCGGGGCCGCGGCCGGCGTCTTGCGTGGCTACGCGCAGCAGCAGCATTTCCAGCGCCATGATGTCCATCTCGATGCGCGCGATCTTGTCGCGCATGCGCACGTCGTCGACCAGCGGGCGGCCGGCGCCGTCGGTGGCTTGCGCGGCGTAGTGCTTGAGCTGGCGCAGCTCGCGGTTGCAGTGGCCGATGCCGGCAATGCCGGTGCGCTCGTGGCCGAGCAGGTACTTGGCATAGGTCCAGCCGCGGTTTTCTTCACCCAGCAGGTTGCCCGCCGGCACTTCCACATCTTCGAACCACACCTCGTTGACGTCGTGGCCGCCGTCCAGCGTGACGATCGGGCGCACGGTCACGCCCGGCGTCTTCATGTCGATCAGCAGCATCGAGATGCCTTCCTGCGGCTTGGACTCGCTGTCGGTGCGCACCAGGCAGAAGATCCAGTCGGCGAAGTGCGCCATCGTCGTCCAGGTCTTCTGGCCGTTGACGATATAGCGGTCGCCCTGGCGCACGGCGCGCGTCTTGAGCGAGGCCAGGTCGGAGCCGGAGCCGGGTTCGGAGTAGCCCTGGCACCAGAAATCCTCCACCGTGGGGATGCGCGGCAGGAAGCGCTCCTTGTGTTCCTGGCTGGCGTACTTCATCAGCACCGGGCCGATCATGGTCAGGCCGAAGGGCAGCAGGCGCGGCGCGCCCGCACGGAATGCCTCGATCTCGAAGATCAGGCGCTGCAGCGCGTTCCAGCCGGTGCCGCCCCATTCCCTGGGCCAGGTCGGCGCGCCCCAGCCCCGCGCGTGCAGGATACGGTGCCAGCGCACATAGTCATCCTTCTCCACGCGCTGGTGAGCCAGCACCTTGTCGCGGATATCCGCGGGCAGGCTGGCCTGCACGAAACTCCGAACTTCTTCGCGGAACGCTTGTTCCGCCGCGCTGAAACGCAGGTCCATCTGTTTGTCCCCTCGGTTGGGAAGGCGGGCCGCCACCGGCCGCCGTTTTGAGTCGTTGCCGGGATTTTATGGGTGGCAGGGCATTCGGTTCTTCCGCAATGGCAAAGCCGTCCTTCCGCGCTTGCGAACCGATGGCCGCGGCCAGCCAACCGCCTGCCAGTGCACATGCCAGGCAGAACACGGCCTTAGCCAAATCCAAATGGCACGCGGCTGGCGCCTGCCGCACACTGGCGCAGTGCCGTCGCAGCACAAGAACCATTCACGCCGAGGAGACAGGCGATGCCCCGCTGGACCAAACGTTGCACCCGATGGCTCGCCCTATGTGGCTGGCTGGCGGCCACGGCGAGCGCATTCGCCGCTTATCCGGACAAGCCCGTCCGGCTGGTGGTGCCCTTCCCGCCGGGCGGCGCCACCGACCTGCTCGCGCGTGAAGTCAGCCATGCACTTTCCGTGCGGCTCGGCCAGTCGGTCGTGATCGAGAACCGGCCCGGCGCGGGCGGCAACATCGCCGCCGTAGCTGTGGCGCGCGCGCCGGCCGATGGCTATACCTTGCTGTTCGGCACCTTCGGCTCGCTGGCCGTCAACAAGAGCCTGTACGACAAGCCGGGCTACGATCCGCTCAAGGATTTCGCGCCGGTGGCCTCCGTGGCCTACCTGCCCAACGTGCTGGTGGTCCATCCCTCCGTCCCGGCCCGTAACGTGGCCGAGCTGCTGGCGCTCGCCCGGCGCGAGCCCGGCAAGCTGACCTACGGCTCTTTTGGCAACGGCTCGTCGTCGCACCTGGCCGGCGAGCTCTTCACCCATATGGCGGGCGTGCGCATCGACCACGTGCCATACAAGGGCAGCGCCCCGGCCATGACGGACCTGATCGGCGGGCGCCTGACCATGATGTTCGACAGCATCTCCACCGCCTTGCCGTACGTGCGTGACGGCCGCGTGCGCGCGCTGGCGGTCACCACCGCCAAGCCATCCGAACAGTTGCCTGGCGTGCCGACGCTGGCCGCTGCCGGTGTGCCCGGCTACGAGCTGACGGCCTGGTTCGGCGTGGTGGCGCCGGCCAATACCCCGGCCGCCATTGTCGATCGCCTCAATGCCGAGATCGTGGCGTCGCTCGCGCAGCCCGAGCTGGCGGCACGGCTGGCAAGCCAGGGCACGGTGCCCTTTCCTTCGACGCCGGCGCAGTTCGGCACCTATATGCGCACCCAGTACCAGAAGTGGGACGGCCTGATCAAGTCAGCAAACATCCATCTGGATCAGTGAGTTCGCCATTCCTTGCCATTCTCAGCCGTTGCAACAGCCAGTCCGGTTCCAACCTAATCATCGCTTGCATCATGTCCTCTTTCCGCCCCGAGTTCATTCACGACATCCCCCGGCACTGGGCCGAGCAATCGCCCCAGGCGCCTTGCCTGCATGAGGCCAGCGGCGTGCTTAGCTACGGCACGCTATGGCAGCGCATCACCGCCACGCGCGACTGGCTTGCCGCTCAGGGCGTGGGGCAGGGCGACCGCGTGATGGTGGTGGGCGAGAACTGTGCCGAGATGGTGGTGATGCTGTTTGCCTGCAGCGCGCTGCACGCGTGGCCGATCCAGGTCAACGCACGGCTCTCGCCGCGGGAGATCGATGGCATCCGCGCGCATGCGGAGCCGTTGTTGACCTTCTTTACCAACCATGTCTCCGACGTAGCCGCGGCGCATGCCAGGCGGCTCGGCGCACAGCCCACCGATTGCGTGGCGCTCGATCCTGGCCTCGCCAGGCTGCGCGCCTCGGAGGTGCCGCCGCGCGTGAGCGCCACCCAGGCGCGGGACGTGGCCACGCTGATCTATACCTCCGGCACCACCGGCGCGCCCAAGGGCGTGATGGTGCCGCACGCCGGCCTGACCATTTTCGCGCGGATCTCGGCCGCCTCGCGCCATCTCGGTCCCGACGACATCGCCTACGGCGCGCTGCCGCTGTCGCATATCTTCGGCATCGCCACCGTGCTGATGGCCACGCTGTACGCGGGCGCCAGCCTGGTGATGCGGCCACGCTTCGATGCGGCGGACGTGTTCGCCGCGCTGGAGTCCCCCGGCGTCACCATGCTGCAAGGCGTGCCCACCATGTTCACGCGCATCATGGCGGTGGCGCGGGAGTCGTCGCTGGACAGCGGCGCTGCTGCGTTTCCCCGCCTGCGCTATCTCTATACCGGCGGCGCGCCGCTGGACCCGACTCTCAAGCGCGACACCGAGGCATGGTTCGGCCAGCCGCTGCATCACGGCTACGGCATCACCGAATACGCCGGTTCGCTGTTCATCACCCGCATGGATGCGCCGCGTGCCGATTGCTCCGCCGGCTACATCGTCGAAGGCGTGGAGATCAACATCACCAGCGAACAGGGCGAGCCGATGCCCGCCGGCGAACGCGGCCAGATCCGCGTGCGCGGCCCGGGCGTCATGCGCGGTTACTTCCGCAACGCGGAGCAGACGGCCGAGGCGCTGTTACCGGGCGGCTGGCTCAATACCGGGGATCTGGGCTTCCTGGGTGAAGACGGCGCACTGTTTATCGTGGGCCGCTCCAAGGACCTGATCATCCGCTCGGGCTTCAACGTCTACCCGATCGAGGTGGAATCCGTCATCAACGCCTTCCCCGGCGTGCGCCAGTCCGCCGTGGTCGGGCGCGCTGCCGCCGATGGCAACGAAGAAGTCGTGGCTTTTATCGAAACGCAGCCGGGCGCGAAGCTGGACACCGCCGCTCTGGAGGCCTACCTGCGGGACAGCCTGGCGCCGTACAAGCGGCCCGCGCAGATCCGCGTGATCGAGACCATTCCCACCACCGCCAGCGGCAAGCTCTTGAAGCAGCCGCTGCGCGCCATGCTGGACGGCACTGCCGTAGCGGCATGACCCCCGGCGGCGGCCGATTCGATGAACGCGCTGCCGCCAGCGCTTCGCCGCGGGCCGAAGCACTCTCGCAGCCAGCGCCTCCGCACGTCCGGGCACTGGCAAGACGCACAATAAGGAGGAGACAGATGAAACGATGGATGATGGCCGGCATGCTGCTGGCCTTGGTGCAAGGCACCGCAATGGCGGACAACTATCCGGCGCGCCCGGTGAAGCTGATTGTGGGCTACGCCCCGGGCGGCCCGGTCGATACCGCCGCGCGCATCTACGCCGACTACCTGGGCCGCACGCTCAAGCAGCCGGTGGTGGTGGACAACCGCGCCGGCGCCAGCGGCGCCATTGCCGCGGACCTGACGGCAAAGGCAACGCCGGACGGCTATACGCTGTACTTCGTGGCCAGCCCCACCATGACCATGACGCCGCTGATCCAGAAGTCGGTGAATTTCAATCCCACCAAGGATTTCACCTATGTCGGCCTGATCACCGACTACACCAACGTGCTGCTGATCAACAAGGATTTCCCCGCCAAGAACGTTACCGAGCTGGTCGAGTACGCGCGCAAGCATCCGGAAGGCGTCAGCTTCGGCTCGGCCGGCGTGGGCGCGTCCAACCATCTGTCCGCAGAGCTGCTCGCGCAGATGGGCGGGGTGAAGATGCTGCACGTGCCGTACAAGGGCAACTCGCCGGCGATGGCCGATGTGATCGGCGGCAAGGTGACTTTCATGTTCGACATCACCGGCACCGCCATCGGCCATATCCAGGGGGGCAAGGTGCGCGCGCTGGCCGTGACGTCGAAGACGCGCAACGCGGCGCTGCCGACCGTGCCGACCATGATCGAGTCTGGCATGAAGAACTATGACCTGACCGGCTGGTACGCGTTGATCGGCCCGCAGAAATTGCCCGCCGATGTGGTGGACAAGCTGGTCAAGGCGCAGAAATCGATCGGCGACGATCCAGCCTTCCAGCAGCGCATGACGCAGGGCGGCTATGACCTTGATATCACCGGGCCCAAGCCGCTGGCCGACCGCATCCAGCGCGAACTGAAGCTGTGGGGCGGGGTGGTGAAGACGGCGAATATCCAGGTGGATTGAGGCCGGATGGCTCCCCTCGCCAACTTGTGGCAGAGGGAGCGCGGCTTACGCGTTTGCGCGCAGCGCCGTTCAGGCGTCCGGTGCGCGCTTGCGCAGCAGGTAACGCTGCAAGCCGTCGAGCACCAGCACGCCGTGCTGGTTATGCACCGTCGAGCGCAAGCTCAGCACGCCGGTGGTACGGTTCGGCGCGAGCCCGCTGACTTCCAGCGCGCTGTACAGCGTATCGCCCACATAGACCGGATGCAGGAAACGGCTGCTCTGGTCGAGAAACCCCTTCAGCGATTCCTCCACCATATGCGGGAACAGGCCGGCGCCCGCCGCCGTCTGGATCAGCACCTGGTAGCCGTGCGCCAGCATGTGCGGCATGCCGTGGGCGCGGCAGTACTCTGCGTCGTAATGCACCGGGTGGTTGTCGCCGCTCGCCAGCTGGAAGGCGGCGAACAGCGCCTCGGTCATGGTGCGCGAGGGAAGCACAAAGCGTTCACCGGGCACAAAATCTTCGAAGTAACGCTGTTCGCACATGCGGTGGCCGCGCGGGTCGAAGCCAGTCGCTTCGGGGTTTGCTGTGGATGGCTTGATGGTCATCGGTCGGTGTCGGGGTTGGTGGCGCGAAGCAGCACGCCAGCAGAAAAAGCCGCGCCATGGCCTGGCGCAGCGCGGGTGCAGGTGCAGGTGCAGGTCAATCCGCCTTGATGCCCAGCCGCTCCACCAGCGCCTTTTCCTGCGCGATCTGCTGCAGGGCAAAGCGGGTGTAGCCTGCGCTGTCCAGGTACATCAGGTCCTGGTCCTGTTGCTTGAGCGCGGCCAGATGCTGAGGATCTTCCGCGGCGCGCCGCAGCGCGGCCTGCAGGATGTTGACCACCTTGGGGTCCATGCCCTTTGGCCCGGCCACGCCATAGGGCGAGTTCGAGACGATGTTGTAGCCGAGCTCGCGCAGCGTGGGCGCGTCGGGCCAGCGCGGGGAGCGCTGCGCCGTCCATAGATTCAGCCAGCGCAACTTGCCCGCATCGACCAGCGTGCCGGCGGCGCTGCCGGCGGCGCAGAGCTGCACATGGTTGCCCATCAGCGAGTTCAGGCAGTCGGCATCGCCCTTGAAGGGCACGTGGTTGACGGTGAGGTTCTCCTTGGTCACCAGCTCGATCATGGTGATGTGCGGCGAGCTGTACTGGCCCGGCGAGCCGTAGCTCACGGTGCCCGGCCTGGCGCGCGCATCGCGCAGGAAATCGCTCCAGTTCTTCCACGGGGAATTGGCCGGCACCACGACGCCGAAGGTGTAGCCGGTGATGCGCGACAGGTAGGTGAAATCCCGCGCCGGGTCAAAGGCGGTCTTCTGGATGAAAGGCTGACGGAACACGGTGACCGGCATCATCGACAGCGTGTAGCCGTCGGGTTTCGCTTGCCGCAGGGCAAGCGCGCCCATGGTGCCGGCCACGCCAGGCTTGTTGTCCACCACCACGGTCTGGCCGAGAGCCTTCTGCAAGGCCGCGGCAAACTGACGGACGACCACGTCGGTGGTGCCGCCCGGCGCATAGGGCACGATCAGCGTCACCGGGCGGGTGGGATAGGTGGGAGCAGGCTGCGCCTGGGTCAGCGTGGCGCAGCCTAGAACGATCGCGGCGCCAGCTATGCGCCATGGATTGCGGACTGCATGCATCGGAAGTCTCCTCTTGTTGTTGTTCCCTTCGATCCCGATGTTGTCGTTGTCGTTGTTGCTGTCCTTGCGGGGGTCAGTGCTCCACCACGGCCCATGCGTCCATCGCCTGGCCGCCGGCATCGTCGCCGGTCCACAAGGTGACCTTGCCTGGCGTGCTGGCATCGGCTGCGCCACCCACCGCCAGCGTGTCGTGATCGAACATCGGTGCCAGCCCGCGGAACCCGAAACGGCGCACCGTGGCGCCGGGCATCTCGCGCGCCAGCAGGTCCAGCGTGAGCATCGCCTGCAGCGGGCCGTGCACGACCAGGCCGGGGTAGCCTTCCACGTCGCGCACGTAGTCGTGGTCGTAGTGGATGCGGTGGCCATTGAAGGTGAGCGCGGAGAAGCGGAACAGCATCACCGGGTCGGCGCGCAGCTGGCGCTGCCATTGCGCCTGGTGCGCCAGGCGCGGGCGCGCGGGCAGTGGCTGCCCCGGCTCCGGCATGGCGCGATAGACCAGGTCATGGCGCTCGGTCAGCGCGACCTCGCCCTTGACGGTGAGCACATGCTCCACAGTGACAAACCATAGCTCTCCGCTGCGCCCGCTCTTGTGCTCGACATTGCGGATGGTGGAGGTGCGCGTCACCGTATCGCCCACGCGTAGCGGCTTGCGGAAATCCAGCTCGCCGCCGGCCCACATGCGGCGCGGCAGCGGCACCGGCGGCATGAAGCCGCCCAGCGCCGGGTGGCCGTCCTGGCCAAGCTCGCGCTGCGGGGCGCGCGGCAGGAAGTAGAGCCAGTGCCACAGCGGCGGCAGCGGGCCGCGCACCAGCGCGTCGCCGTCAAGGTCGAGCGTGGCCGCGAGGCCGATCACGGGTTCCGGGGAGAGGATCTCGGTGCGGCTTTCACTGCGGCCGATCCAGGTGCGCAGGGTTTCGAGTTGGGTCATGGCGGGGGATTGCGGATTCGGTGCCGGTTAGCCTGCCAGCGCGAGCATGCGCCGGGCCTGTTCGATGACGGGGCGGTCGACCATCTTGCCGTCGACCTGCACGGCGTGGCTGCCGCTGGCGGTGGCGTCCAGCACGCGCTGCGCCCAGTCCAGTTGCTCCGCCGTGGGCAGGAAGCCCGCGCGCACCGCGGCAAGCTGGGCCGGATGAATGCACAGCTTGGCGGCAAAGCCGAGGGCGCGCGCGTGCGCCACATCATCGGCCAGCACGGCCTCGTCCTTGAGTGCGGTGGTGACGCCATCCACGGGCGGCGGCAGGCCGGCCACGCGGGAAGCCAGCACAATGCGCGAGCGCGCCATCAGCAACGCCTCGCGGGTATGGGCGCAACCCAGGTCCACGGCGAAGTCCAGCGAGCCAAAGGCCAGCCGCGACACGCCTTGCGCGGTGGCGACCGCATCGATGCCGTGCAGGCCGCATGCGCTCTCGATGATCGCCACCAGGCGGCCCTGCGGGTTGACCTGCGCCAGCGCCTGGGCGATCTCGCCAAGCGCGGCCGGGTCTTCTGCCTTGGGCACCAGCAAGCCGGCCAGCGGTGCGCCGGACGGCAGGGCGCGCAGCCATGCCATATCGGCGGCAAAGGCGGGCGAGCTGGCGTCGTTGATGCGCACATAGGCCTGCGTCTGCGCACCGCGCCCCAGCAGCCACGCGGCAATGGCCGTGCGCGCGGCCGGCTTGGCGTCCGGATGCACGGCGTCCTCGAGATCGAGGATCAGCGCATCGGGCGCGGCGGCAGCGGCTTTGTCGAAGCGTTCGTGCCGGTCGCCCGGCACGAACAGATAGGTCATGGCGGTGGTGACGGCGGACATGAAGCGAGTCTCGGTAGGATTGGCCATGTGATCAGGCGGTGGGCAGCCAGTCGATGACGCTCGCCTGCTTCTCCAGCGCCCACACGCGGGCAATGATGGTGCGCATCTCGGTCTCGCTTGCGCCGTGGCGGAACGCGCCCAGTTGCAGCGCCTTGGCCTCCAGCTCCGGGCGCGACAAGGTATTACCCGGATCGCCCTTGGGCACGTCCACGCGGCCCGCCAGCGTGCGGCCGTCGGTGGTCTTGACCGTGACGCGGCCGATCCACTGGCGCGGATACGCGGCATTGATCTCGTCGTCCAGTTCCATCTCCACCTTGTCGCGGAAGGCGGCCACCTTCGCGTCTTGCAGCGCATGGTCCTCGAACTCGCCCAGGCCGGCGTGCGCATGCACGGCGACCAGGCCCAGCACGGTGCCCATGGAGAACTTGGCCTGGTGGATGGTCTTGGGATCGGTCACGGGGCCGAGCACGTCGATGGCGCCCTGGTGCACGTGCGCGGTCACGCTGGCGATCTGGTCCGCGCTGATCTTCTCGCGCAGCATCAGGTCCTTGAGCGCATCGGCCGCCGGGTGCGTGTGGCGGCACGAGGCGAAGAACTTGAACGAAGTCTCGGCGGTGGCCCAGCGCTCGCCCAGGCCGTCGGTCAGGGCGGCGGGATTGGCGTCGCTGGACATGCCGGCGGCCATGCCCTGCGGGCCTTCCAGGATGCGCTTCGCACCGGTAAAGCCAGCGCGCGCGATCCAGGCGGACATCAGGCCGTCGGCAGCTGCCTTGGCGGTGTGCAGTTGCTTGGAGTCCGCGGCGTCGCGCAGGAATTCCCACAGGCCGGCGGCCTGCGTGCCGGCCGAGCCGAGCGCCTGGTTGATGCCTTCTGCGTCCATGCCATACAGCTTGGCGACAGCGGCGGCTGCCGCCAGCGTGCCGACGGTGCCTGTGGTGTGGAACACGCGATAGTGCGAGCGGCCCATGAATTCGCCGATACGGATGCCTGCCTCGTAGCCGGCGATGGATGCCAGCAGCACCTCGGCACCGCTCTTGCCTTCGGCCTGCGCGGCAGCGATCACGGCGGGGAACACCACGGCGGCCGGGTGCAGCACCGAGCCGTTATGCACGTCGTCCTGCTCCACCACGTGGGAGGAGGCGCCATTGATCAGGGCGGCAAAGTATGGCGAAGTGCGGCGGCGATCCACCAGCACCTCGGCCGGGCCCTGCTGCGGGCCCATCGCGGCGACGAACTCCTGCAGCTTGCGCACCGCCGGTGCATCCTTGCCGGCGATGGCGGAGGCAATCCAGTCGAGGAACAGGTCCTTGGTGCGTTCCACCACGTCGGCGGGCACGTCGGCCAGCGTGAAGCGGGCCAGGAAATCGCACAACTGGCGGGTAGGGTAGGTGTGGTCAGTGGCTTGGCTCATGCCGGCTCCGGGCGGGGTTCTGGGGTGGTGGTTTGTCTTTCTGTTCCTCCCCTCTCCCGCAAGCGGGAGAGGGGAGCCACGTCTGCGCGAAATAGTGCGCAGGCGCTACGCCTGCGCGTTGGCGTCACGGCTTCGTGCTGTTGTTCAAATCGTCTTGCTGTCCGTCATCCTGGCAATCTCATGCGCGCCGTAACCCAGCTCCGCCAGGATGGCCGCGCTATGCGCGCCCAGCGCCGGGACGTCGCCCATCACCGGCTCCACGCCCGACAGGTTGGCCGGCGGCAGCAACGCCCCGATGGGGCCGCCGGGGCTGGCCACTTCGCGCCAGCGTCCGCGTGCGGCCAGTTGCGGGTGGTTCCACACGGCCTCGATATCGTTCATGGGCGCGTTGGCGATCTGCGCGTCGTCCAGCAATGCTTCGACCTGCGTCACCGTCATCGGCGCGAAACGCGCTTCGATCAACGCGGTCAGCTCGGTGCGGTTCTTGACGCGCCCCGAGTTGGAGGCGAAGCGCTCGTCCTTGAGCAGCGCCGGCTGCGCCAGCACCTTGTTGCAGAAGGCCTGCCATTCACGCTCGTTCTGCAGGCCGAAGATCACGCTGCCGCCGTCGCCGGTACGGTGCACGCCATACGGCGCGATGGCCGGGTGCGATGCGCCAAATCGTGCCGGCGCCTTGCCGCCGTAGTGGCCGAAGTACAGCGCGTAGTTCATCCACTCGGTCAGTGCCTCCAGCATGGTCACCTCCACGCGCAGGCCCTGGCCGGTGCGCCCGCGCTGCAGCAGCGCGGAGAGGATGCCGCTATAGGCGTACATGCCGGCCGCGATGTCGGCGATGGAAATGCCCGCGCGCGATGGTTCGTCCGCGCTGCCGGTGATGCCGATCAGGCCGGCGGCCGCCTGGATCAGCAGGTCGTACGCTTTCTTGTCGCGATAGGGGCCGGCGTCTCCGTAGCCCGAAATATCGCAGACGATCAGCTTGCCGTAGCGCGGGTGCAGCGTGTCGAAATCCAGCCCCATGCGCGCAGCCGCGCCGGGTGCCAGGTTCTGCACCAGCACGTCCGCATCGGCCAGCAGGCGGTGCAGCACGGCTTGCGCCTCGTCTTGCTTGAGGTCGAGCGTCAGGCTCTCCTTGCCGCGGTTGAGCCAGACGAAGTGCGAGGCCTGGCCATGGACGGTCTCATCGTAGCCACGCGCGAAATCGCCCACGCCGGGGCGCTCCACCTTGACCACGCGGGCGCCCAGGTCGGCCAGCTGGCGGGTGGCGAACGGCGCGGCCACGGCGTGTTCGAGGGAGACGACGCGGATGCCATCGAGCGGGCGGATGCCCTGATGCGTAGCAAGCATTGGGGGCGGCCCTCAGAACGAGCGCGGCAGCTCGAGCACGTGCTCGGCCACATACGACAGGATCAGGTTGGTGGAGATCGGCGCGACCTGGTACAGGCGCGTCTCGCGGAACTTGCGCTCGATGTCGTATTCGGCGGCAAAGCCGAAGCCGCCGTGGGTCTGCAGGCAGACGTTGGCCGCTTCCCACGACGCATCGGCGGCGAGCAGCTTGGAGATGTTGGCTTCCTTGCCGCAGGGCTTGCCGGCGTCGAACAGCGCGGCGGCCTTGTAGCGCATCAGGCTGGCCGCTTCCACGTTCACATAGGCACGCGCGATGGGGAACTGGATGCCCTGGTTCTGGCCGATCGGACGGTCGAACACGATGCGCTCGCGCGCATAGCTGCTGGCGCGCTCGATAAACCAGTAGCCGTCGCCGACGCATTCGGAGGCGATCAGGATGCGCTCGGCGTTCAGGCCGTCCAGGATGTACTTGAGGCCCTTGCCTTCCTCGCCGATCAGGTTCTCGGCGGGGATCTCCAGGTTGTCGAAGAACAGTTCGTTGGTCTCGTGGTTGACCATATTGCGGATCGGCCGCACCGTCAGGCCCTTGCCGATGGCCTCGCGCAGATCCACCACGAACACCGACAGCCCCTCCGACTTGCGCTTGACCTGGTCCAGCGGCGTGGTGCGCGCCAGCAGCAGCATCAGGTCCGAGTGCTGCACACGCGAGATCCAGACCTTCTGGCCGTTGATGACGTAGCGGTCGCCCTTCTTCACGGCGGTGGTCTTGAGCTTGGTGGTATCGGTGCCGGTGGTGGGCTCGGTCACCGCCATCGACTGCATGCGCAGCTCGCCCGAGGCAATGCCCGGCAGCCAGCGCTGCTTTTGCTCGGCCGAGCCGTGGCGCAGCAGGCAGCCCATCACATACATCTGGCCGTGGCAGGCGCCGGAGTTGCCGCCGGTGCGGTTGATCTCCTCCATGATGACGGACGCGGCGGTCAGCGGCAGGCCCGAGCCGCCGTACTCCTCCGGGATCAGGGCGGACAGCCAGCCGGCCTTGGTCAGCGCCTGCACGAACTCTTCCGGGAAGGCGTTCTGCTCTTCCACGCGTTGCCAGTAGGCGGAATCGAAGCCGGTGCACAGGGCACGCACGGCTTCGCGGATGTCGGGATACGGCTGGTCGTGCGATTGTTCTGCGAACATGAAAAGGGGCCCCGGTATGGACTTATCTGGATGTTATGGAATCTAGCTTGCGGCCATTATTCCCGAGGGCCTGCCGTGCGGTAATTCGGATTTGCGAAAGAGCGGCTTAGCGCCCCCGGAAGCAGGCCGGGCGGGCACGGCACGGGTTTGGGCGGCGCCGCGCGCACTCGCCGGCGCCTGGCGGCTTCTGGCCTGCCTTGCCCACCCTTAGGGAAATCCGTATTGCATAGGCGTCGCTTTATCGCCACGCTTGCCGGAAACGATAACGCGGTAACGCGATAGCGCCGCACGCCCGCACGGGCCGACGCAGGCGAGCCCCGGCCGGCATAGCCCGGCCAATCCACCACGATGGAGACGAAAGACATGGCAGGCAGCAAACAGCAGCGGCACCGGCGGGTCGGCAGCGAACACGCAGCGCAGATGAACCGGGCCCAGGCACCATGGCGCTGGATGGCGCTCGCCGCGCTGGGCGTGGCGGCGGCACTCATCGCGCCTGCCCCGGCGCGGGCCGCCGATGCCTACCCCACCAAGCCGATCACCATGGTGGTCCCCTTTGCCGCGGGCGGCCCCACCGACGTGGTGGCGCGCACCATGGCCGCGGCCATGTCCAAGACCCTGGGCCAGAGCGTGGTGGTGGAAAACCGGCTCGGCGCCGGTGGCACCGTCTCCGCCGCCTACGTGGCCAAGGCCGCGCCGGACGGCTACACCATCCTGATCCACCACAACGGCATGGCCACCGCGCCGGCGCTGTACAGCAAGCTCCCCTACAAGCCGCTGACGGATTTCAGCTTTGTCGGCCAGGTAGCCGACGTGCCCATGACCCTGCTCGGCCGTCATGACCTGCCAGCCAGGACATTGCCTGAGCTGATTGCCTACATCCGCCAGAACCAGGGCAAGGTCAACCTGGCCAATGCCGGGCTGGGCGCGGTCTCGCAGCTGTGCGGCATGCTGTTCCAGAAAGCCATCGGCGTGGAGCTGACCGCCATTCCCTACCAAGGCACCGCGCCCGCGATGACCGCCCTGCTGGGCAGCCAGGTCGATATCCTGTGCGACCAGACCACCCAGACCCTGCCGCATATCAAGGCCGACAAGGTCAAGCTCTACGGCGTCACCACCACCACGCGCATCAAGGCCTTGCCTGACACCGCCACGCTAGCCGAGAGTGGGCTCAAGGGCTTCGAGGTCAAGGTCTGGCACGGCATCTATGCCCCGCATGGCACGCCGCCGGCGGTCATCGACCGGCTCAACGGCGCCTTGCGCACCGCGTTGAAGGATCCGGCGGTAGCGGCACGGCTGGCGGACCTGGGCGCCGAGATCGTGCCGCAGGACAAGCAGACGCCAGAAGGGCTGCGCACCTGGCTGAAGGCCGAGATCGAGAAATGGTCGCCGATCATCAAGGCAGCAGGGGTGAAGGCGGACTAATGGCGGGGGGCAGTCTGTCCCGAGAGAGAAGGCAGCGTGTGGCCCTTGCCCAATTGGGAATTTTTCAGCCCTCATATTCAGACACTACTCAATTCTGGCTGCCAATCCTGCCTGGCTCGATCGAACAACGTTGGCTCCGGGAGCGGTTGAGGACGAGCTGACCGGATCGAGTTCGCGGGAGCGGCCGACGGTGGACCCAATGAGCAGCAAATCCTACTGCATTTGTGCTGCCTCCGCGCTCCTATGCCTTCCCAGCAATGTTCCCCTTGCGCAGGACCAGTTCCTCTAGAGCGCCCGCTGAGTCTGCAACGCCACCGGGAGGGTGTGCGGATTGGGCTCGCCAAATGAACCTGATTTCAAGGGGGTTCCGTTAATAGGCTGAACTATAAGCAGTCTCCCCTTTAGAATCTCATCGTCCCGTGTTTGCCACATATTGAGGAATTGATCCCTGGATAGACGCCGATTTCCCCAAGATGGATCGCCGATCCAAACGTGGTCTCGAGATACACCCCGGATAACAGTGAAGTGATCCTCACTTTCAGGGCGCACATACGCCACTGCAGGAATCTCAAGCAACGTTAATTGTTCATACGACAATGCTATTCCTTGAGCCTTGAAGCCGAATTCTGGCAATACTTTAGCCATGTCGTCGAATGAGGCGACGTTATTGTTTTTTCCCATCGCATCCATAATTTGTTTTTCGGTGAAATTCGCCCCATAAAAACTCAAAATGGTGGCAAGAGAAGCGGCTCCGCAAGAGTAGTCGTATTTCTGCTTAACAACGCCATCGTCGCGCAGTGATTTCCAGCTTCTTGTGGGGGTATTTGATTTAAGTGTTGGTGTGGGAATAATCAAGTCCGCAATGGAATTAAGCGGAAGAAGAAGCGCTATCAAGGCAGTCAGCGATCTAATTTTAAATCCCTCGTAAAAAATAAATCAGGGCGATGTCAATGAAAATATACTCCAATTGTTGGTGGTAGGGTTAAATTTAACTGAAGAAATACTCTTTGATCAGAGAGAAGGAAATTAATATAATGAGTGGAATAATGACGGCCAAGTGCACAAGATTAAAAAGATAGGCGCCAGAGTTTACGTCGCAACCGCGCATGTCCTTAATGCTCCTGATGAAATCTTTTATTAAATTCAAGACTATCTCCAGTAACGATGGGAGGGTGGATCCTCCCATCGGCCTCTATGGACTATAACTCCTTTTTGGAAAAATCACCTCCTGATAAAATTACCAATACCTACGCCGGCGTGATATATCGGCATGTAAGCTGAAGTTTGATAGGCAACCCATAGGTGTCCCGCCACGGCTGGCGCGTAGTAGAGTGGCACCCAAATCCACGCGCCCTGCGTGTCTTGCATTTCCTGTTCAGTTAATCTAGCAACTTGCATCGGACGATCGACCTGCTTGAACGCGGAAACGAGATTTACTTCGATATTTTTTTGTGGAATATCGTAGCTGCCTGCGTTAGCCGTACTTGCAGCTCCTAGTGCCCCTGCCAATGCAAAAACCATAACTGTCTTCTTCAACATATCTACTCCTACCAATTAATTTGGGGTAGAGGATTGCGCCGATTTTACATGGCGCGCCGGAAACAAATCCCCCAATTTGATCTGTACCGACAAACCGATCTCCGTCCCACCCTTGCCTGAGACATCCGATCGACTTGTCAAGTTAAGGATGGTATTTTTGTTCCATAGATAGGCAAGGCCGAGATTGAGAGTTGAACTGGTATTTCTTTGGCCTTGGCGCATCCCATTTATTTTTTCTGCCGCCTGACTGCGCCAAGTCAACCCCGTACTGAGCGTGACCGCCTCGTTTACCGCAAACGAAACTTGAGGGTTGATGATGAATATGCTGCCTGGAATCGTCGAGTTTCCGCCGATGTCTCGCCTTCCCCGATGAAGAAATGCGGTGGTTAGCGAAAGAACCACGGGGTCTATGGCTCTATAGACTGTGGCCCCAACAGATAGTGATCTGCCGTAGATTGCACTATGATTATTCTTCTCCGCCAGTGCGAGCTCTGTGAAACCCAACAATGCGGGAAATTTTTCATCACGTAAAAATCGATAATTTAATCCGATCCATGCATCGTTAAAATTACTGTAGCTATTTGATGCTTCGCCACTTTCGCCCTGTGAACGAGAATATTCGGCTATCCAAGTGGCCTTTCCATACACTTCAGCATCCGCTGAAAGTCCGTAGCGCAATCCTATATTCGGAATTATAATGTCGCTATTAATCCGGCTTTCCCCAATGCTGGTCGGTAAACTAATGAACTGTGTCGGGCCAATCTGAATTGTTATCAACTCTCCAGCGGAGATTCCAGATCGGTTGTTATTTGCATAGGCCGTACCGAACTCAAGCTTAAATTCACCGCGATCTGTTAGTAAGCCCTCAATGTTCAGAGGCAGGTCTGCCTTTGTGGTGCCAGAATAAATTAACAAAAAAATGAAAATACCAATCCAACGCATGTCGCACCATGTTATTTTGTGATTGATTTATTACTGTGCCTCGCCAACAAGCGAAGCCAATCGAGGGAAAAGCTCCGCCAACACCTAATGGAATACGATAGGTGTTACTTTTAACTTGCAATAATTATTTTCCGACGAGTCTGAACTCTACCGGGAGTTCTAGTGCGAAGCTGAGCGGATCAATCCGTAAATCAGTCGCATATTTGATCGCTATTCGAGCTAAATCGCGAGTAACGGCGGTGAAACTCTATCACTCCTTGTCCATTAAAAGTTGCCGGAGCGGAAAAACCAGATATTTCTGAATGCGGTTGGGAATTTTCTGCATCGCGATCGGACATTGTCTGGCTCGGATCTACCGTGGCTGGCGGCTTCCGAAGAGCGTTCGAGAAGCTGCTGCTGGCATCGATAAAGTGCAAAGGTAGTAAGATTTACAGTTCATGGGTCATTGCTGCTTGCGTGTGAACGCAACCGCGTCAGGTTGACTCGTCCGCAACCGTGGCAGGAGCCCCCTTTGTTCGAACGCGCCAGACAGCACTTCGCAGCGCTCACCACCCGCGCCGGGTTTCACTCGTTGCGTCTCGTCCGCCAGACCGGCGAGCACTGCATAATGCGGCGCGGCATCGCCGAGCCGCCATCCTTCATGCAGGACATGGGCGCCATGCTCAGCGTGCGCGTGGATGGCGTGGAGGCCTACGCCGCCACCAGCGATCTCAGCGTGGCCGGATTGCAGCGCGCGCTCGACAGCGCCGAAGCACTCGCCCGGCGGATCGCCGGGCGGGGCCTGGTCGACCTGCGTGGGCTGGAGCCGCCGCAAGGCCAGGCCCGCTACGAATCCCCTGGCCTGCATGGCGCGTTCCCCGGGCTGGCCGAGCGCTTCGCCCTGCTGGCGGCGGTATCCGCCAGCGTGCCCGCCGATCCGCGGCTGGTGAACTGGCTGGTTTATCTCGATCACCAGCGCCACGAGCAGCTCTACCTGAATAGCGCAGGCGCCGAGCAATGGCAGGCGCTGCGCTTCGTCTATCCCGGCATCAGCGTGACCGCCTTCGACGGCAGCGACAGCCAGACCCGCAGCTTCGGCGGCTTCGGCAGCGGCCAGCAGGGCGGGGCGGAGGTCATCGCGCGGCTCGGCTTTGCCGGCGCCGCATCGCGGGTGGCGGACGAAGCCTTGCAGTTGCTGCTGGCGCCAAACGCGCCGAGCGGCCCTACCGACCTGCTGCTGATGCCGGACCAGATGATGCTGCAGATCCACGAATCCATCGGCCATCCGCTGGAACTGGATCGCATCCTCGGCGACGAGCGCAATTACGCGGGCACCAGCTTTATCGGGCTGGAGGATTTCGGCCGCTACCAGTACGGCTCGGACCTGCTCAATATCAGCTTCGACCCGGGCATCCCCGAGGAACTGGCCAGCTACGGCCACGATGACGAAGGCCAGCCCGCGCAGAAGGCATTCCTGATCCGGGATGGCCTGCTGTTGCGCCCGCTGGGCGGCGCGCTGTCGCAATGGCGCAGCGGGCTGCCGGGCGTGGCAAACAGCCGGGCCTGCAACTGGAACCGCCCGCCCATCGATCGCATGGCCAACCTCAACCTGGAGCCGGGCGACCGCACCATGGCGCAACTGGTCGGCGGCATTGAACGCGGCATCCTGATGTCGTCCAACCGTTCGTGGTCCATCGACGATGCGCGCAACAAGTTCCAGTTCGGCTGCGAATGGGGGCGCCTGATCGAGGACGGCGAGCTCAAGGGGGTGGTCAAGAACCCGAACTATCGCGGCGTTTCCGCGAATTTCTGGCGCAGCCTGGCTGCGGTTGGCGATGCCAGTACCTTCGAGGTGCACGGCACGCCGTACTGCGGCAAGGGCGAGCCCAACCAAGTGGTGCGCGTCGGCCATGCTTCGCCGGCCTGCGTGTTCAAGCAAGTGGAAGTCTTTGGAGGCGCCGCGTGATGGCGGATGCGCAGTCGTTGTTTGCGGCGCTGGCCGATGATGTGCGTAAGGCGCTGGGCGAGGGCGAGGCCTTCACGCTGTGGTACAGCGCGGAGGAGTCGGAGTTCATCCGCTTCAACCGCGCGAGGGTGCGCCAGGCTGGACAAGTGCGGCAGGCCACGGCCCGGCTCCAGCTGATCCGCGACGAGCGCCACGCCAATATCGGCGTCGCGCTGTCGGGCGATCCCGCGACCGATCGGCAGCGCCTCGCCGACGGCTTGCTGCGGTTGCGCGAGGCCATCGGCCAGTTGCAGCCGGACCCCTACCTGATGCTGGAGCGCGAGCCCTGGCAGCGCACGCTGGCCGATGCGGCCGCGCCGCCGGACACCGCCGAAGTGCTCGCGCAGATCGAAGAGGCCGCGCATGGGCTCGACCTGGTCGGCATCTACGCCGCCGGCCCGCTCTACCGTGGCTTCGCCAGCAGCTTCGGCGCTTTCGGCTGGCATGCCGCGCAAGGCTTCCACTTCGACTGGAGCCTGTTCCACGAAAACGGCCAGGCCGTGAAGGCCGACTACGCGGGCTCGCGCTGGGACGCCGCCGAGTTCGCCAGCCGCTTTGCACAAGCGCGCCAGCAGCTGGAGCACCTGGGCAAGCCGCAGCGCGTGCTGCCGCCCGGCGCCTACCGGGCCTACCTGGCCCCCGCGGCCCTCGATGAAGTGCTCGGCATGTGTTCCTGGGGCGGCTTCTCGGCCCGCGCGCTGGCGCAGAAGGAAAGCCCGCTGCAGCGGCTGTACGATGGCGGCGCCCGGCTTAGCCACTTGCTCGACCTGGACGAACGCGCAAGCGGCACACTGGCTCCGGCCTTCGGCCCCGAAGGCATTCCACGCAGCGACGTGACGCTCGTGCAAGCGGGGCGGCCAGCTGGCCGCCTGGTCTACCCACGCAGCGCGCGCGAGTACGATCTCGCTGCCAATTCCGCCAGTGCCGGTGAGGCGCCGCAGTCGCTTGCCATGGCGGCCGGCAAGCTCGCGCAGGACGACGTGCTAGCGGCGCTCGGCACGGGCCTCTATATCGGCAACCTCTGGTATCTCAACTGGTCCGATGCGCCGGCGGCCCGCATGACCGGCATGACGCGCTTCGCCACGTTCTGGGTGGAAGATGGCCGCATTCAGGCGCCGCTTGGCACGATGCGCTTTGACGACAGCATCTACAGCTTCCTGGGCGAGCACCTTGAGGCGCTGACCAGCGAGCGGCAGTTACGGGTGTCGAGCAATACTTATGGCGAGCGGCAGACCGATTCGGCGCTGTTGCCAGGTGCGCTGACTGGAAAACTCACGTTGACGCTCTGAGCGGGTGAGGCGCTAGCGCACAGGCTCCTCAGCTTTGCCTGAACGGCATCCTCGAACGCAAAAAGGGCTGAGTCACCATGGCCTCGTAAGCCGCCGGCTCAGGAATTCCTCGAAGTCCTGGACTTGCCCGCGGAATGACTACCTGCAAGCCGGCCGGGAGCCCCGCTCAAACCGGTTCCCGCGCCGCATCCGTCAAATACTGAATCAACGTCTCCGCAAACTGCGGCAACTCCCGCCCTGGCCGGCGCACCAGGCGCAGATCGCGCTTGGCCCATTCATCCTCAAGCGGAATAAACCGCAGCACCTTGCGGCTGGCATAACGCCGCGCGCAGCTATTGGGCACGATGGCAATGCCCGCGCCTGCTTCCACCATCCGGCACACGGCGTCGAAGCTGCCCAGCTGGATGCGCAGGCTGATGCGCTTGCCCATGCCGCTGGCGATGCGATCCAGGAAGGACTGGATGGCGCTGAACTGGTTCAGGCCCACGAAGCGGCAGGTATCCAGCAGGTCTGCAAAGTGCAGGCTGGTGAATTGCGGCAGCGGGTGGTTGACCGGCGCGATCACGATCAGTTCGTCGCTGCAGAGCTGCATGACCTCCAGGTCATTGGTGGCGACCTCGCCAGCGACGATGCCAAGATCCGCGGCGCCGGCACTGATGGCCGAGACGATGGCCTGCGAGAGTTGCTCTTCCAGTTCGACATCCACATCCGGGTTCTCCGCCAGGAAGCGCGACAGCGCGGTGGCGAGAAAGGAATTGGTGGCGGTAGTGTTGGCCAGCAGGCGCACGCGGCCTTTGACGCCTTTGGCATAAGGGCGCAGGTCGGAGTGCAGGCACTCCAGTTCGCGGAACACTTCGCGCGCATGGCGCAAGAGGGCGTCGCCGGCGGGCGTCAGGCGCACGCCCTTGACCTGGCGGATCAGCAACTGGGTCTGGAAGGCCTCTTCCAGTTGCTTGATGCGGGTGCTGGCGGCGGGCAGGGAAAGGAAGCTGCGCTCGGCGGCGCGGGTCAGGTTTTCGGTTTCGCCGACGTTGAGGAACAGGCGCAGGTCGGTCAGGTCGTAATGCATGTGTTTCGCTGGGCCAAAGGCCTCTTTTGTCAATCGTGAATAGCAATGTCCCCGCCGTCAATTTATCGTATTCGGCGTGGCAAGAGAACCATAAAGGCAGGCTCGTCCGTATTGCGCGGGCGGTTACCGGCTTGCCTCGTGCAAAGGCGGCACAAAACCCGGGCTGCCGGGCCACCGGGCCGCCGCGCAGCCACCCAGGAGACGACACATGACAGTTCGGCGCTACAGCGCAAGCAGGCTGGCGGGCGTGGCCACCATGCTGGGCGTGGCCACCTTGGCCACCATGGGCGGCGCTGCCGCGGCCGACTATCCGGACAAGCCGGTGCGCCTGATCGTGCCCGCAGCGGCGGGAGGCACCACCGATATCGCTTCGCGGCTGGTCGGCAAGCGTCTCTCCGAGCTGCTGGGCCAGCCCGTGGTGGTGGAAAACCGTGCCGGCGCGGCCGGCATCGTCGGCGTGCAGGCGCTGCGCCAGGCCGCGCCAGACGGCTATACGCTGATGATGGGCAATATCGGCCCCAATGCCATCAACTACGGCCTGTACAAGCAACTTCCCTACCGTGCCGAGGACTTCGCGCCGATCACCATGGTGGTCTCGGTGCCCAATGTGCTGGTGGTCAACGCCAAGGTGCCTGCCCGCAACGTGGCGGAACTGGTGGCGCTGGCCAAGTCCCAGCCGGGCAAGCTCTCGTTTGCCTCGTCGGGGACCGGGCAATCGGTGCACCTGTCCGGCGAGCTGTTCAAGAAGCGCACCGGCATCGACATCATCCACGTGCCGTACAAGGGTGCCGCGCCGGCCGTGGCCGACCTGGTTGCCGGGCAGGTGACGATGATGGTGGACAACCTGCCCAGCTCGCTGCCGCATATCCAGTCCGGCAAGCTGCGCGCGCTGGCGGTGACCAGCGCCACGCGCGTGGCGGAGTTGCCCGATGTGCCCACCATGAAGGAAGCCGGCCTCGATGACTTCCAGGTGACCGCGTGGTTCGGCCTGGTGGCGCCGGCGGGCACGCCGGCCGCGGTGGTCGCGCGCCTGCAAAAGACAGTGGCCGGCATCCTGGCCGAGCCCGAAGTGAAAACGCGCCTGGCCGATCTCGGCGGCGTGCCGGGCGGCGACACGTCCGCGCATTTCGCCAGCTTCATCGACGCGGAGCGCGTGCGCTGGGCCAAGGTGGTGAGGGACACCGGCATTCCACAGCAATGAGGGCGAGCCCGAAGCATGGCACGCAACACCACAGCACAACGCAACGACAGGGGAAGGCATGGAAGCAATGAAAGCGCGCCACCGCAGGTCATGGCTACAGGCCGTGCTGATTGCCCCGCTCGCGGTGGGGCTGCTGGGCGCGAGCGCTTCGGCGCTGGCCGACAGCTGGCCCAACAAGCCGATCCAGTTGCTGATTCCCTATCCGCCGGGTGGCAGCGCCGACCTGCTGGCGCGCCCCGTGGCGGCCAAGCTGCAAGAGCGGCTGGGCCAGCCCGTGGTGCTCGACTACCGGCCCGGCGCCGGCGGCACCATCGCCTCGCAGCAACTTGCGCGTGCCAAGCCGGACGGCAACACGCTGATCCTGGTGCTGGCCGCGCATGCCATCAATGCCAGCCTCTATCCCAAGCTGCCGTATGACACCCGCAAGGATTTCGCGCCGGTATCGCTGGTGGCCAACCTGCCGCTGATTCTGGCCGGCAGCCCCTCGCTGAAGGCCAGGACCGTGCCTGAGTTGATCGCCGCGGCCAAGGCCGCGCCGGGGCAGCTCACGTTTGCCTCCGCGGGCAACGGCAACACGGGCCACCTGGCCGGCGAGCTGTTCGACAGCCTGGCCGGCGTCAAGATGACCCACGTGCCGTACAAGGGCAGCGCGCAGGTGGTCAACGCCATGCTGGCTGGCGAGGTGCAACTGACCTTCGACAGCATTTCCACCTCGATGCCGCATATCCGCAGCGGCCGCCTCAAAGCGCTGGCCGTGACCAGCGCCAGGCGCGCCACGCTGGCGCCGGACGTGCCCACGCTGTCCGAGGCCGGCGTGCCCGGCTTCGACATCAATGGCTGGTACGCGGTGCTGGCGCCGGCCGGCACGCCGAGCGCCATTGTCGAGCGGCTCAGCAAGGAGATCGCGGCTGTATTGACCCAGCCCGAGCTGCGCGCGAACCTGGCCGCCAACGGCTATGAGCCGGTGGGTTCCACGCCGGCGGCGCTGGGCGCGCATATCGATGCGGAGATCGCGCGCTGGAGCAAGGTCGTGAAGGACTCGGGCGCACGCCTGGAATAAGAGATCAACCAGAAAAGATCAACCAAAACCCGGCCTGGCGCGTGCCAGGCCGCCGAGCAAACAAAGGTGCAGACAGGGGTATGAACATGAGTGGAGTGATGGCAGGCAAGGTAGCGCTGGTGACTGGCGCGGGTGGTGGCATCGGGCGCGGCGTAGCGCTGGAACTGGCCAAGGCCGGCGCCAAGGTGGTGGTCAACGACATCGGCGTATCGCTCACAGGTGAAGGCGGCGATGCCGGCCCCGCGCAGCGCGTAGTCGATGAGATCGTCGCCGCCGGCGGCATTGCGGTAGCCAACACCGATAGCGTATCGAGCTGGCAGGGCGCCAACGCGATCGTGCAATGCGCGATCGACAACTTCGGCCGCATCGATGCCGTGGTCAACAACGCCGGCAACCTGCGCGACCGCATGTTCTTCAAGATGAACGAGGAAGAATGGCGCTCGGTGATCGACGTCCACCTCAACGGCACGTTCTTTGTCAGCCGCGCCGCCGCCAACCACTTCAAGGACCAGGAGAGCGGCGCCTACGTGCACATGACTTCCACCTCCGGCCTGATCGGCAACCTGGGCCAGGCCAACTACTCGGCCGCCAAGCTTGGCATTGCCGCGCTGTCGAAGTCGATCGCACTGGACATGGCTCGCTTTAACGTGCGCTCGAACTGCATCGCGCCGTTCGCCTGGAGCCGCATGACCAGCTCGATCCCCTCCGAGACCCCGGAAGAAAAGGCGCGCGTCGCCAAGCTGCAAAAGATGGAAGCCAACAAGGTCGCGCCGATGGCCGCCTTCCTCGCCAGCGATGCCGCGCATGAAGTCAACGCGCAGATCTTTGCCGTGCGCGCCAACGAGATCATGCTGATGAGCCAGCCGCGTCCGGTGCGCTCGGTCCACATGAGCGAAGGCTGGACCCCTGAATCCATTGCCGAGATCGCCATCCCCGCCATGCGCAACAGCTTCTACAAGCTCGAGCGCTCGCCCGACGTGATCAGCTGGGACCCGATCTGACGCTATGCCGCTCGACTACAACCGCATCAAGAACTGGGACTTTCCGGAGGTCACGCAAACCTACGGCGAGAAGGATTCCATCCTCTACGCGCTGGGTCTTGGCCTGGGCGAGCAGCCCACCGATCCGCGCCAGCTGCGCTACGTCTATGAAGCGCAGCTCAAGGCCTTTCCAACGCAGGCCGTGGTGCTGGCCTATCCCGGCTTCTGGATGCAGGACCCGGCGAGCGGCATCGACTGGGTGCGCATCGTCCACGGCGAGCAGCGCCTGCGCCTGCACCGTCCGCTGCCGGTGTCCGGCACCGTGCGTGCGCGTGCACGGGTGACCCATGTCATCGACAAGGGGGCCGACAAGGGCGCGCTCGTGATCGTGGAGCGCACGCTGGTGGATGCGGCCACCGGCGCCGAACTGGCCACCGTGAACCACACCACCTTCTGCCGCGCAGATGGCGGCTTTGGCCAGGGCGATACCGCGCCCGAAGCACTGCCGGCAGCGCCGGCCCGCGCGCCGGATGCGGTTCGCAGCCAGGCGATCATGCCGCAGGCCGCGTTGTTGTACCGCCTCAATGCCGATCCCAACCCGTTGCATGCCGATCCGGAAGTGGCGCGCGCGGCGGGCTTCGATGCGCCCATCCTGCACGGCCTGTGCACCTATGGCGTGGCGGCGCGCGCGCTGGTCGATACCTTCGCCAGCGGCGACGGCGATCAGCTGCTCGAACTCAATGTGCGTTTTTCCCGCCCGGTATTTCCCGGCGAAACCCTCGAAGTGCGCATGTGGCGCGAAGGCGGTGGGCGCGTGCTGTTCGACGCCCGCGTGCCCGCGCGCGACGTCACCGTGCTCAGCAACGGCGTAGCGGAGTTCCGTGCATGACAACAAGGGCAACAACCATGAAGAGCGCGCTCGACGGCGTACGTGTGCTGGACCTCTCGCGCATCCTGGCCGGCCCCTGGTGCGCCCAGAACCTGGCCGACCTCGGCGCCGAGGTGATCAAGGTCGAGCGCCCCGGCGTGGGCGACGACACCCGCTCCTGGGGCCCGCCCTGGCTGCCCGACGGCGACGGCAAGCCCTCGCGCGATGCGAGCTACTACGCCGGCGCCAACCGCGGCAAGCGCTCGGTCACGCTGGATATCGCCAGCGCGCAAGGGCAGGCCATCGTGCGCGAGCTGGCGGCAAAATCGCAGATCGTACTGGAGAACTATAAGGTCGGCGACCTGAAGCGCTATGGCCTGGACTATGACAGCCTCAAGGCCATCAACCCGGCGCTGGTCTATTGCTCCATCACCGGCTACGGCCAGGAGGGCCCGAGCGCGCACAAGCCCGGCTACGACTTCATCTTCCAGGGCATCGGCGGCCTGATGAGCATCACCGGCGAGCGTGACGACCTGCCCGGCGGCGGCCCGCAGAAGGTCGGCGTGGCCGTGGTCGACATGCTCACCGGCATGTATGCCACCGTGGCCGTGCTGGCGGCACTGCGCCATGCCGAGCGTACCGGCGAGGGGCAGCGCATCGATATGGCGCTGCTCGATGCGGTGGTGGCGATCGGGGCGACGCCAATCCTGGCGCAGAAGATCACCGGAAAGACGCCACAGCGCTTCGGCAATGCGCATGCGAACATGGTGCCGTACCACGTGTTTGCCACGGCGGATGGCTACATGATCGTGGCCGCTGGCAACGACGGGCAATGGCAAGGGTACTGCCGGGGCGTGGAGCGCCCGGACCTTGCCACGGACGAACGCTTCACCACCGGCACCGGGCGCATCGTCAATCGCGATGTGCTGGTGCCGCTGCTCGAATCCCATATGCGCACTGGCACGACCGCGCATTGGGTGCAAGCGCTGGAGCGCGAGGGGATTCCTTGCGGGCCGATCAACGACTATGCGCAGGTGCTGGAGGATCCGCAGGTCAGGTACCGTGAACTGCAGGTGGATATGGTGCGCAGCGACGGCGGGGTTTGTCCCACGGTGAAGAGCCCGTTGCGGCTTTCGGCTACGCCGGTCAGGTATGACGCGGCGCCGCCGCGGCTGGGGGAACATACCGAGGCGGTGCTGGGCGAGGTGCTGGGGATGTCGGCGCAGAGGATTGCGGCGTTGCGGGGCCAGGGCGTGGTTTGAGTGCCGTTGCGGCGAGCGGATGCCATTCCCGGATTCGCTGGCCGCTACGTCCCTGGTTCCCAGCCCACCGGACATGATCCATATCAAGCCTCGCGTGCCCGGTTAACGGCACAATGTCCCTGAACTCCCCAGCGTCCCAACTCCCATCCAAGGTGAGGCCCATGTTTCCTGAATTCCGCGATCAGATATCCATCCTCAAGACCCAGGACGCCCACTTTGCGCGGCTGTTCACCCGCCACAACGAACTGGACCATGAGATCAAGAACATGGAGGCGGCAAAGGTTCCCGCAGATGGCACCGCCATCGAGATCCTCAAGAAGGAAAAGCTGCACCTGAAGGACCAGCTCTACGTCATCCTGCGCAAGGTCTCGGCTTCCTGAAGCCCATTTCAAATCCGCCAATCGAAAGGTCATCCCATGTTCAAACATATCCTGCTCCCCATCGACGGATCGGAACTCTCGCAAAAGGCTTTCCCGGCCGCCGTCGAGTTCGCGCGGACGACCGGCGCCAAGCTGACCCCGTATATGTGCCTCGAGGAGTATCCGTTCCTGATGTCCAGCGACGCGGGCCATGAGAAGAAGTCGGTCTTCGAGCATCGCATCGAGGCCGCGGCGCGCGAGGAGCTGGCCAAGGTGGAATCGGCCGCGGCACTGGCCGGCGTGCCGTGTTCGGGCGCCACGTCCATTGCGTCCGCGCCCTATCGGGGCATCATCGGCATGGCGAAGGAACTGGGCTGCGACGTGATCTTCATGGCGTCGCATGGGCGGCGTGGCATCAGCGGCCTGCTGCTCGGCAGCGAGACCCAGAAGGTGCTGACGCATAGCGATATTCCGGTGCTGGTGTTCCGCTGAGCCGGCCAGGGGATTTGTGATTTGTTGCGACGCACTAGCGGCGCAATCTCCCCGCGTCACACGGATCCCGCCGACCCGAGCGCTCGCCGGCGACTCGACGGGATCTTCATCTTCATCTTCATCTGCCGCGCCCAGGCACTCAGGCCGCGGACTCCATCATCTGCCGCTGCCGGTATTCGCCCGGCGCCACGCCCGTCCATTTCTTGAACGCGCGATGGAACGTGCTGGGTTCTGAAAACCCCACGCGCAGGGCCACCTGCTGCAGTGCAAGGTCCGTGTGTTCCAGGAAGGCGATGGCCGCGTCGCGGCGCAGGCTGTCCTTGATGCTCTGGTAGCCGCGCCCTTCGTCGCGCAGGCGGCGGCGCAGGGTTTGCGGCGTCAGGCGCAGGGTCTCGGCCATTTGTTCCAGCGAGGGCAGTTCGTCATCGAGGTGGCAGCGCAGGTGGCGCCGGATGCGCTCGGCCAGGCAGGAGTCATCGCGGTAGCGGGTGAGCAGGTTGCGCGGCGTGTCGTTCAGGAAGGCTTGCAGGCTGCTGGCGTCCTGGACTACGGGCAAGCGCAGCCAGCTGGCGTCGAAATGCAAGGCCGTGTGCGGCTGGCCATAGCGGACCTGGGTGTTGAATACCCGTTCGGTGTCGGTGAGCCGGGATGGCCCGCGCGCCGGTTCCGGCGCGCGCGCGGCCAGGTCGACGCCGGCGAGGGGGATGCGTTGCGCCACCAGCCAGTTGGCCACCCCGTAAGCCTGGAAGGCGAAGGTGGACTCCGCGTACTGGCGGCACGCCGTGGCGGGCGCGCGAGGCAGCAGGAGCAGGGTGGCGCGGCCGTCGCGCTGTTGCAGCCGCGGCACGAAATCGGCCAGGTGCAGGCGATACTGGTTCAGCCCGGCGCGCATGGCGTCTTCCAGCGTGGCGCAGTGGATCAACGCCTGGCAGGCCTGGGCGAACACGCCCGGCGCCACGGGCCGGCTGAGCAAGCCCCAGAACTCGTCGCGCGTGACGCGCCGCATCGAGCGCATCAGCGCGGCAAACTGGCCCTCGCTCACGCGCGCGTTGGGCGACTGCAGCAGCGCGGGCGAAATGGCGGCGCGGCGCAGCAGGGCGTCGATGTCGCAGCCAAGGCGGCGTGCGCCTTGCACGATCTGGTGCAGCTGCAGCACGGAAATGGTGTGGCGCGTGGGCGGCTGGGCGGCGTCGGCGCGCGGCGCCTCTTGCTGGCGCGCGCTTAGCGCGCCAGCTGCGCCCGGTGTGCCTGGCGGGAGGGAACTGAGCGGCACCGTCATCGATGGCGGTGCGGATGCCCTGAGTGCGGCGATTTGCATGGTCTCCTCGTCTCAACGGACTCCCCGGTCCTGTTCCGGATCTACCCTGGGCTGCATCTCGCTGCAGTGCACCGCTGCATCGCTGCACTGCAGCGCAACGGGCGGGCTCGCCGGACCGCTGCCGGTTCTGTGCCGGCTATGTGCGCCAGTTGACCCGATGCTGCGCCCCAGCACAATCCGGATTTACCAAAGGCAGGCTTTTCCCTGAACGATTCGGCCAATCATTTTGGGCCGAAAGGTCATTGTCCACGCAGTGCACCATCGCGCAATCTCATCCCTTGCCGGCCTGCGCACCCGCAGGGCGCGGCATGGCGGTTCACGAGGGGGGAGGCAGGATGCAGATAGAACGTCGCAGGACCCTGTTACGGCTTGGCGCGGCCTCGTTGGCCGCTGGCGGCAGCATCTCCGGGATCGCCAGCGCGCTCGCGCAAGGCGCACTGCCCACCGGATACCCCGCCAAGCCGGTGCGGCTGGTGGTGCCTTATCCGGCGGGCGGCGCCACCGACGTGCTCGCCCGCGCCATTGCCGCGCCGCTGGGCCAGCAGTGGCAGCGCACGGTGGTGGTGGAAAACCGCCCGGGCGCCAGCGGCATGATCGGTGCCGATGCGGTGGCCAAGGCGCCAGCCGATGGCTACACCTTGCTGCTCACGCTGACCAGCGTGGTGCAGTTGCCCAGCCAGTATGCAAAGCCGCCCTTCGACCCGATGCGCGACCTGGTCGCGCTGTCGGAGCTGGCGACTTCGCACCTGGTGCTGGCCGCCAGTTCGTCCATGCCGGGCAGCCTCGCCGAGGTGGTGCAGATGGCGAAGGGCAAGCCGAAAGGATATTCCTACGGCACCTACGGTACCGGCAGCGGTGCGCACCTCTATATGGAAGTGTTTACCGGCGCCGCCGGGCTGGACATGATCCATGTCCCCTACAAAGGCGAGGCGCCGCTGCTCAACGACCTGCTGGGCGGCCAGGTGTCGGTGGGCACCATCTCCGTGATGGGGATCAAGCCGCATGTGCGCACCGGCCGCCTGCGCGCGCTGGCGGTGGTGGGCAACACCCGGGCGCCCATGCTGCCCGAGGTGCCGACCTTCCAGGAACTGGGCTACAGCGGCCTGGACGGGCCTGGCTGGTTCGGCCTGTTTGCCCCGGCCGGCACGCCCCGGCCGATCGTGGACAAGGTGTCGGCGGACGTGAACGCCATCCTGGCCACGCCCGATATCCGCCAGCGCATGACCGACCTTGGCGTGATCGTCAAAGGAACCCGGCCGATGGAGTTCGCCGAGGTGGCGCGCGCCGACCAGGCTTACTGGAACGGCGTGATCCGCAAACTCAATATCCGGCTCGACTGAGCCTGCAGCATTTCCCAACTCTCTCTTTCTCTCTTGCCCGTTCGGGGCGGATTCAGGAGCAGCGATGCAGCACACGCGCCGCAAGGCATTGCAGCAGATCGGAGCCGGCGCCCTCGCCGCCGGCGGCCTGGGCCTGGGGCTGAGCCCGGTGCGTGCCGGCGCTTTCCCGGCCAAGCCCGTGCGGCTGGTGGTGCCCTACCCCGCGGGCGGCGCCACCGATGTGCTGGCACGCGCCATTGCCGAGCCGCTCGGCAAGATGTGGCAGCGCCCCATCGTGGTGGAAAACCGCCCGGGCGCCAGCGGCATGATCGGCGCCGACGCCGTGGCCAAGGCCGATGCCGACGGCCATACCGCGCTGCTTACCATCACCACGCTGGTCCAGGCCCCCAGCCTCTACGCCAAGGCGCCGTTCGACCCGGTGCGCGATTTCGCCCCGGTGTCCAATCTTGGCACCACCAGCCTGGTGTTTGCGGTGCACAACTCGGTGCCCGCCACAACGCTGGCCGAGTTCATCGCGCTGGTGAAGTCCAGGCCAAAGCAGTTCAACTATGGCTCCTACGGCACTGGTTCAAGCGGCCATCTCTACTGCGAGGTGTTCAACGAGGCAGCGGGCCTGGACATGACCCACGTGTCGTACAAGGGCGAGGCGCCGGAACTGAACGACCTGCTCGGCGGGCAGATCCCCGCGGCGATCATCTCGGTGATGGGCGCGCGCCCGCACACGGCAACCGGCCGCCTGCGCGCGCTGGCGGTGACCGGCCCCGCGCGCGCGCCGCAACTGCCAGACGTGCCGACCTTTCGCGAGTCTGGCATCGCGGGCATGGATTCGATGGGCTGGTTCGGGCTGTTGCTGCCGGCCGCCGCGCCGCGCCCGGTGATAGAAAAGTTCTCCTCGGACGTCAACCGCGTTCTGGCCATGCCAGCTGTGCGCGCGCGCATGAACGACATGGGCGTGGTGCTTGCCGGCAGCACGCCCGATGCCTTCGCCGAGACCATGCGCAGCGATTACGCGCGCTGGGGCAAGGTCATCCGCACCCGGAACATCCGTCTTGACTAACGCCGCCTCGATGCCCGCCAGGCCGGTGGTGGCCGGCAATTTTCCCACTTTATGTTTCTTATGAATCAAGCTGCTTCTGCTACCCACGCTCCGGCCTACCGTTCTCCCCACTGGCCGCCAGGCATGCCCGCCGAGGTGTGCGTGCCGCGCACCAGCCTGGCCTACAACGTCGAGGTGGCCGCCCGGCGCTATCCGGACAAGACCGCGATCCAGTATTTCCACACGGGCATCTCTTACGCCAGCCTGCACGCGCAGATCGAGCGCATGGCCGGCTACTTGCAGCAGGCTTGCGGCGTGGCGCCGGGCGACCGCGTGATGCTGTTCAGCCAGAACTGCCCGCAGTTCATCGTGGCCTACTACGCCATCCTGCGCGCCGAGGCGGTGGTCGTGCCAGCCAACCCGATGTGGCTGACCGGGGAGCTCGAACACGTGGCCGCGGACAGCGGCGCGGTGGCGGCTTTTGTCGCGGCGGAGCTTTATCCGCAGATCGCGCCCCTGCATGGCGCCAGGCTGGCGCATGTCATCGTGCATCAGTACGGGGACATGCTCGAGGCGGCCGGCGGCACAGGCGGCGTGCCCGCCTGGCTTTACGAGCGCGCCCCGCCGCCCGCCTGCGCGCCCGCGGGCGCCACGCTGGCGACCTGGACACAGGCCGATGCCGCCGGCCATGCCCCGCGCGCGCATGAAGCCGGCTACGACACGCTGTGCATGCTGGCCTACACCTCGGGCACCACGGGCCATCCCAAGGGCTGCATGCATACGCACGGCACGCTGATGAGCGCGGCGGTGGGCTCGCAGCTGTGGCGCAGCGCCAGCCCGCAGAGCGTGTGCTTGTCGGTCGCGCCGATGTTTCATCTGCTGGGCATGCAGAACGGCATCCACGCGCCGCTTTACCTGGGTGCCACCATCGTGCTGCTGCCGCGCTGGGATCGCGCGCTGGCAGCAGACCTGATCGAGCGCTACCAGGTTTCCACCTGGGGCGCGCCGCCCGCCATGCTGGTGGATTTCTTCGCGCAGCCGGGCATCGGCGAGCGCAACCTCTCCAGCCTTGCCTACCTGGGCGGCGGTGGGGCCGCCATGCCGGACGCCGTGGCCACCATGCTGCAGGAGCGCTTTGGCCTGCCTTACGTGGAGGCGTACGGACTGACCGAGACCGCCGCCTTCCTCCTGTCCAATCCGCGCCACCGGCCCAAGCGCGAATGCCTGGGCATCGCTACGTTCGGCGTGGACGCGCGCGTGATCGACCCGCACACGCTGGCCGAGCTGCCGCAGGGCGAACTGGGCGAGATCGTGACCCATGGCGCGCAGGTGACGCGCGGCTACTGGCGCAACCCGCAGGCCGACGCGGAATCGTTCATCGAGATCGATGGCAAGCGCTTCCTGCGCACCGGCGACCTCGGCTTCATGGATGAGGAAGGCTACTTCTTCATGCGCGACCGGCTCAAACGCATGATCAACGCATCCGGCTTCAAGGTCTGGCCGGCGGAGGTGGAGAACCTGCTCTACGGGCATCCCGCCGTCCACGAAGCCTGCGTGATCGCCGCGCGCGATGCGCGCCGCGGCGAGACCGTCAAGGCCGTGGTGGCGCTCAAGCCGGCCGCGCGCGGCACGCCCGAGGCCAGCGCCGAGCAGATCATGGCGTGGTGCCGCGAGCGGCTGGCGGCGTACAAGGTGCCGCGCATTGTCAGCTTCGTCGATGCCTTGCCCAAATCGGCCACCGGCAAGATCCAGTGGCGGGCGCTGCAGGAGCTGGAGCAGGACCAAGGCGGGGATCAACCGGCCGCCGCCGGCAGCGTGGCCTGAGCCAGAGCAACGAGAACCACGAGAACCACGAGAACCACGAGAACGATGAGAGACATCATGAAGACATCGAGACGAAACTGGCTGGGCCAGGCGGCCGCGCTGGGCGGCGGTGCGTTGCTGGGCGGATGGCAGTGGCCCGCGCAGGCGCAGGGCACCTATCCGGCGCGGCCCATCCGCATGGTGGTGCCGTATCCCGCCGGCGGCGGCACCGATACCATCGCGCGCATGATCGGCCAGCGCCTGACCGAGGCCTGGGGCCAGCCGGTGGTGGTTGACAACAAGCCCGGCGCCAGCGGCATGCTCGGCAACGACATCGTGGCCAAGGCGCCGCCCGACGGCTACACGATGCTGCTCGGCATCACCGCCATGATCCAGTCGCCCAGCCTGTACAAGCGCATTCCGTACGACGTGGCCCGCGATTTCGCGCCGGTTTCACTGCTGGCCAGGTCCTCCGACCTGTTCGTGGTGCCCAACCGGGTGCCGGCCAGCACGCTTGCCGAGTTCGTGGCCCTGGCCAAGGCCGGCAAGCTCAGCTACGGCTCCTACGGCAACGGCACCTCGTCGCATTTGCATGGCGAGCTGCTCAAGATGCAGGCGCACGTGGACCTTGCACACATTCCATACAAAGGCGCCGCGCCGCTGATGAGCGACGTGCTGGGCGGGCAGGTGGATTCGGCGTTCGTCGACGTGACCTCGGCCAACAGCTATCTAAATAGCGGCAAGTTCAAGATCCTCGCCATCACGGGCACCCAGCGCTACAAATCGATTCCCTCGGTGCCGACGTTCGCGCAGGCCGGCTTCACCGGGTTTGAGCCGAGCGGCTGGTTCTCGATGTTCCTGCCCGCCAATACGCCGCGCGACGTGGTTACCCGGCTCTCTACCGAGATCGCCCGCATCGTGCGGCTCCCGGACATCTCGCAAAAGCTGGCGGCGATGGGGCTGCAGCCGGTGGGCTCGTCCCCGGAGGAACTGGCCGCCGTGATCGCGACGGACACGCCCAAGTGGGCGCGCATCGTCCGCGACGCCAACATCCAGCTCGACTGAGGCGCCGATCGTATGACTGCTACAGCATTTATTCACCGAGGCCACCCAGAGGAGCTCGCCATGGAGACCATTCGCTACGCCGTTGCCGACGGGGTTGCCACCCTGAYGCTCGACTTCCCGAAGCGCAAGAACGCCCTGAACGGCACCATGCGCCGCGAGATCGGCGAGGTCGTGCACCAGTTGCGCCAGGACACCAGCGTGCGCGCGCTGATCCTGACCGGCGCGGGCACGGATTTCTGTTCCGGCGGCGACATCAGCTCGATGCAGGGCGAAATCAGCGCTGACCAGGGCCGCCAGCGCCTGGCGGCCATCCATCCCTGGCTGGAAGACCTGATCCACCTCGACCGTCCCGTGATCGCGGCGGTAGACGGCGCGGCCTATGGCGCCGGCTTCAGCCTGGCTCTCGTGGCCGACATCATCCTGGCCACGCCGCGCGCGCGCTTTGGCCTGCCTTTCCTGCGCCTGGGCCTGATCCCGGATTGCGGCGTGTTCTACACGCTGCCGCGCATGATCGGCCTGCAGCGCGCCAAGGCGCTGATGTTCTCCATGCGTGAACTGAGCGCCGCAGCGGCGCTGGAGCAAGGCATCGTGATGGAGATCGTTGCGCCGGAGGCGCTGCAGGCGCGCGCGCTGGCGCTTGCCTCGGCCTTTACCGAAGCCTCGCCGGTAGCGGTTGCGCTGACCAAGAAGGCGCTCAATACCTCGCTGAACCAGGACCTGCACAGCATGCTGGAGATGGAGGCGGACGGCCAGGGTATCGCTTTCGCCACCGAGTACCGCAAGGAGGCCGCCTCGCGCTTCCTGGAAAAGCACCCGCCGCGCTATCGCTGGCCCGACTGAACAACCACATGGCAACAACTGCGTGGTGCTGCAGCGCAACACCCGCAACACCGGCAATCATCAAGGAGAACAACATGGGAAATTCCGACAAGAACATGGCGATGGCCGCCCGCAAGGTGCCCTGGATGAGCGAAGACCTGGTCATGTTCCAGGACACCGTCCGCCGCTTCGTGGAGCGCGAGCTGGTGCCGAACGAGGCGCGCTGGGCCGAGCGCGGCTACATCGACCGCGAAGTCTGGAACCGCGCCGGCGAGGTTGGGCTGCTATGCGCCAGCATTCCCGAGGAGTACGGCGGCGGCGGCGGGAACTTTGCCCACGAGGCTGTAATCTGTAACGAAATGGCACGCGCCATCGCCACCAGCCTGGGCAATGGCGTGCACAGCGGCATCGTGGCCCATTACTTGCTCAACTACGGTACCGAGGCGCAGAAGCGCAAATGGCTTGCGCAGATGGCTTCAGGCGCCATGGTGGCCGCCATCGCCATGTCGGAGCCTGGCGCGGGCTCGGATCTCAAGTCGGTACGCACCCGAGCGGTGCGCGAGAAGACCCAGAACGGAGACATCTATCGCATCAACGGTGCAAAAACCTTCATCACCAATGGCTATCACGCCGACCTCGTTTGCGTGGTAGCCAAGACCGATCCCGATGCCGGCGCGAAAGGGGTCTCGCTCATCATGGTCGAGACCCGGGACCAGCCTGGCTTCAGGCGCGGCCGCATTCTGGAAAAAATTGGGCAGAAAGGCCAGGACACCGCCGAGTTGTTCTTCGACGACGTGTGCGTGCCGGTGGAGAACCTGCTGGGCGACGAGGAGGGCAAGGGCTTCTATCAGCTGATGCAGCAACTGCCGCAGGAGCGCATGATCATCGCGCTTGGTGCGGTGGCGAGCATGCAGCGCGCGATCGAGCTCACCACCGACTACGTGCGCGAACGGCAGGTGTTTGGAAAACCGCTGATCGATATGCAGAACACGCGCTTCAAGCTGGCGGAGTGCAAGACCGAGGCAACCATCGCCGCTACCTTCGTCGATGATTGCATGGTGCGCTTGCTGAAAGGCGAGCTCGATGCGCCCACCGCGGCCATGGCCAAGTGGTGGTGCTCGCAGAAGAACTGCGAGATCATCGACGAATGCCTGCAGCTGCATGGCGGGTATGGCTATATGCTCGAGTACCCGATCGCGCGCATGTATGCGAACGCGCGGGTCAGCAAGATTTATGGCGGCTCCAACGAAATCATGAAGGAGCTGGTGGCACGCACGCTGTGACGCGTGTGCGCGGGGCCATGTGGCAAGCCTCTCATGCCAACGTCGTAGTGCGTTGGAAGTAGGCCGGCCGCAAAGCCCCGCCCAGCGCGGGTTGCGAGGGGAAAAGCGCGTGTTTCGTTACAAAAGCAGGTGTGCACGGAATAACGGAAAGGTGTAATGTGTGTCACAAGACATGGTTCAAATGCCCGTCGCGAGTGGGGCCTGGAGTGGTAGTACGGTGAGCCGAGCTGATTCGTTGCGCCATTGCAAAGTTCGTCAACCGACTCTCAGCTCTCGCCGTTATTTGACTATGATTAAGTAAAGATTTCGCAACATGGCAGCACCGCCAAGCCGGGGTGGCGGAACCGCAAGCGCTGCCGCGAAATCTTGAGTTGTAGTAGATCTACCTTCGCCTCGGACGGGTCTCTGACGGGAGTGAGGTATGGACATTTTCGGCCACTACGCCACACGCTTCGAAGGTCGCAAGGAAGAGGAATACAGCATCCAGGAGTACCTGGATATCTGCAAGAAGGATCCTTCCGCCTATGCAACCGCATCCGAGCGCATGCTCGCCGCCATTGGTCAGCCCGAACTGGTGGATACCCACCACGATCCTCGGCTGTCCCGCCTGTTCTTCAACAAGGTCATCAGGGTCTATCCGGCCTTCCGCGAGTTCTACGGCATGGAGGACACGATCGAGCAGATCGTCGCCTTCTTCAAGCATGCCGCGCAAGGGCTCGAGGAGCGCAAGCAGATCCTTTACCTGCTTGGGCCTCCGGGGGGGGGCAAGTCCTCGCTCGCGGAAAAGCTCAAGGCGTTGATGGAGCAGATTCCCATCTACGCATTGAAGGGTTCACCTATCCATGAATCGCCGCTCGGGCTGTTCTCGCCCGAGGAAGACGGCAAGATCCTGGAAGAGGACTACGGCATCCCGGTGCGCTATCTCAACACCATCGCCTCGCCGTGGGCGGTCAAGCGCCTGCATGAGTTCAACGGCGACATCACGCGCTTTCGCGTGGTCAAGCTGCGCCCGTCGGTGCTGTCGCAGATCGCGATTTCCAAGACGGAGCCGGGCGATGAAAACAACCAGGACATCTCCTCGCTGGTCGGCAAGGTAGATATCAGGAAGCTGGAAGATTTCCCGCAGGACGATCCGGACGCTTACTCGTATTCCGGCGGGCTGTGCCTGGCCAACCGCGGGCTGCTTGAGTTCGTGGAAATGTTCAAGGCGCCGATCAAGGTGCTGCACCCGCTGCTGACCGCCACCCAGGAAGGCAACTACAAGGGTACCGAGGGCTTCGGCGCGATCCCCTTCGACGGCATCATCCTGGCGCACTCGAACGAAGCCGAGTGGACAACCTTCAAGGCCGACAAGAACAACGAGGCTTTCCTCGACCGGATCTACATCGTCAAGGTGCCGTACTGCCTGCGCGTGTCGGAGGAGGTGAAGATCTACGACAAGCTGTTGCGCAGCAGTTCGCTGTCGGCCGCGCCTTGCGCGCCCAACACCTTGAAGATGATGGGGCAGTTCGCCGTGCTCACCCGCATCAAGGAGCCGGAGAATTCGAACATCTTCTCCAAGATGCGCGTCTATGACGGCGAGAGCCTGAAGGATGTCGACCCCAAGGCCAAGTCGTACCAGGAGTATCGCGACTACGCTGGCATCGACGAAGGCATGAACGGCTTGTCCACGCGTTTCGCCTTCAAGGTCYTGTCCAAGGTCTTCAACTTCGACAATACCGAGGTGGCCGCCAATCCGGTGCACCTGCTCTATGTGCTCGAGCAACAGATCGAGCGCGAGCAGTTCCCGCCGGAGCAGGAAGCCAAGCTACGGTCGTACATCAAGGAGTACCTGACCGCACCGTTCGTGGAGTTCATCGGCAAGGAGATCCAGACTGCTTACCTGGAGTCGTACTCCGAATACGGCCAGAACATCTTCGATCGCTACGTGGTGTTTGCCGACCTATGGATCCAGGACCAGGAATATCGCGACCCGAACACCGGCGAGATTCTCGATCGCAACGCGTTGAACGACGAACTTGAAAAAGTCGAGAAGCCCGCTGGGATATCCAACCCCAAGGACTTCCGCAACGAGATCGTCAACTTCGTGCTGCGCGCGCGGGCCAACAACGCGGGCAAGAACCCCGCGTGGACCAGCTACGAGAAGTTGCGCATGGTGATCGAGAAGCGCATGTTCTCCACCACCGAAGATCTGTTGCCCGTGATCTCGTTCAACGCCAAATCCTCTCGCGAGGATCAGGACAAGCACGCGAACTTCGTCAACCGCATGGTTGAGAAGGGATACACCGCGAAGCAGGTCCGCTTACTTGTGGAGTGGTATTTGCGCGTAAGAAAATCATCGTAACGGCGCCTGAACGAGGCCTCTAAGCGAGGGCAAGCATATGGCCACGGTCATCGATCGGCGCGAGAACGGCGGCAACAAGAGTGCCGTCAACCAGCAACGCTTCATCAAGCGCTACCGCGAACAGATACGCCAGGCGGTGGCGAAGGCGGTGTCCGGCCGGAAGATCATGGACATCGAGCAAAGCGGGCAGGTGTCCATTCYGGTCAAGGACATCTCCGAGCCAGCTTTTCACCACGGCCAGGGCGGCCGGCGGGAGTGGATCCACCCGGGCAACAAGAAATTTGTCCGGGGGGACAGCTTCGACCGCCAGCAGCAAGGCGGGGGTGGAGGCGGCTCCAAGGCGAGCGATTCGGGTGAAGGCGAGGATGATTTCGTCTTCAGCCTGTCGCGCGAGGATTTCCTCAATTTCTTCTTCGAGGACATGGCGCTGCCGGACATGGCCAAGCGCCACCTTGCCAAGATCGCCGAGGTCCGCAAGGTCCGGGCTGGCTTCTCGATCGACGGCACGCCGTCCAACCTGTCCATCCTGCGCACGATGCGAAGCTCGCTCGGGCGCCGCATTGCCTTGTCCAGTCCTTACCAGAAAAAGCTCGCGTTGCTGGAGCAGGAGTATGGCGAGGTGCTGGAGCAGGACGGGCCTTACTCGGCACGGGCGCTGGAGCTGATGAAGGAGATGCGTCACCTGCGCGCCTGCGTGGAGCGCGTGCCCTTTATCGAAAAGCTCGACCTGCGCTACAACAACCGCGTGCTGAAAAAGCGCCCGCAGGCACAGGCGGTGATGTTCTGCCTGATGGATGTGTCCGGGTCCATGGATGAGAGCCGCAAGGATCTCGCCAAGCGCTTTTTCATGCTCCTGTACCTCTTCCTCAAACGCAACTACGATCGCATCGACGTGGTGTTCATTCGTCATCACACGGTGGCGAAGGAAGTGAACGAGGAAGATTTCTTCCATTCGCGCGAATCCGGTGGTACGGTCGTATCGAGCGCGCTCAAGCTGATGGTCGAGGTAATTCAAGACCGCTATCCCGCCAGCCAGTGGAACATCTATTGCGCCCAGGCCTCGGATGGCGACAACTGGGCGGGTGATTCGGAGTTGTGCGGGCGCTTGCTGCGCGAGTCCATCCTGCCGCTGGTGCAGTACTACGCCTATGTGGAAGTGGCTTCGGAGGAGCCGCAGAACCTGTGGGAAGAGTATCTGGCGGTCAAGGACCGGCATGAGAACTTCGCCATGCAGCGCATCATCGGGGCGGACGAGATCTACCCTGTGCTGCATGACCTGTTCCAGAAAAAAGCGGCATGGCCATCCAGCCGCTGAGGTCGCCCTGGTTTTTGGCAGGTGTTTTCCCCTCTCCCGCAGGGCGGTAGAGAGGCGCAACCCTAGCTTTACCCGCAACGGGGGTCGTAAATGGCATATCTCTCTACCGGCTCGGAGTGGACCTTTGAGCTGATCCAGCGTTATGACCGCGAAATCGCACGCATTGCCGGGGATTTCGGTCTGGACACCTATCCCAATCAGGTTGAGATCATTACCGCGGAGCAGATGCTCGATGCCTATGCGTCGTCCGGCCTGCCGGTGGGCTACAGCCATTGGTCGTACGGCAAGCATTTTCTCGCGTCCGAGCGCAGCTACCAGCGCGGGCACATGGGCCTGGCCTACGAGATCGTCATCAACTCGAATCCCTGCATCGCGTACCTGATGGAGGAGAACACCATGCCCATGCAGGCGCTGACCATCGCGCACGCCTGCTACGGCCACAACTCCTTCTTCAAGGGCAACTACCTGTTCCGCACCTGGACCAACGCCGATGCCATCATCGACTACCTGCTGTTCGCCAAGAACTATGTAGCCGAATGCGAGCAGCGTTACGGCGAGCAGGAAGTGGAACTGCTGCTCGATTCCTGCCACGCGCTGCAGAACTACGGCGTGGACCGCTACAAGCGGCCCAAGAAGCTCTCCATTGCCGAGGAGCAGGCGCGCCAGACCGAGCGGGAGAACTACCTGCAGACGCAGGTCAACGACCTGTGGCGCACCCTGCCCAAGCATCGCGCGCACGCGCTGGAAGACGATGAAGGGTTCGAGCGCGATGCCGCCTTCCCGCCGGAGCCGCAGGAAAACCTGCTCTACTTCATCGAGAAGAACGCGCCCAAGCTGGCGCCGTGGCAACGCGAGATCGTGCGCATCGTGCGCAAGATCGCGCAGTACTTCTACCCGCAGCGCCAGACCAAGGTCATGAACGAAGGCTGGGCCACGTTCTGGCACTACACCATCTTGCACCAGCTGTATGAAGAAGGCCTGGTCAACGACGCCTTCATGATGGAGCTGCTGCAGGCGCATACCAATGTGATTTACCAGCCGCCGTATAACAGCCCTTATTACAGCGGCCTCAACCCGTACACCGTGGGCTTCCTGATGTTCCAGGACCTGCGCCGGATGTGCGAGAACCCGACCGAGGAAGACTACCGCTGGGCGCCGGAATTTGCCGGCAGCGACTGGCGCAAGACGCTCGACTTCGCCATGCGCAACTTCAAGGACGAAAGCTTCCTGCTGCAGTTCCTGTCGCCGCGGGTGATCCGCGAGCTCAAGCTGTTCTCGGTGCTCGACGATGACCGCGAAGGCAAGCTGCGCGTGACTGCCATCCATGACGACGAGGGCTACAGGAACATCCGCCAGTTGCTGGCCAACCAGTACGACTTGTCGAACATGGAGCCCAACATCCAGATCACCAATGTGGATGTGGGCGGAGACCGCTCCCTGACCTTGCGCCACCTGCAGAACGACCGCCGTCCGCTGGCGCAGAACTTCGACGAGGTGATCCGCCACGTCACGCGGCTGTGGGGCTTTACGGTGCGCCTGGAAGTGGCCTATGAAGATGGCCGGCGCGAATCCAAGTACGAATGCAAGCCGGAACGCCGGCATCGCAAGGCGGCTTGAGCGGGCATGGCAGCGTCAGCCCGCGCGGGCGGTGGATGACACCGCCCGCATGATGGCCTGCGCGGCCCACAAGCCGGTCGCCGCGGCCGACCGGCACCGTGGGCATCGCCTGCGCCCAGCGCGTGACCAGGCAGTCCTGCAATTGCCGCGAGATGCCCGGCAGGTAATGTTCGACCTCGGGCAGCACGCCGGCGAGGATCTGCGCATCGCTCGCGCCCAGCTGATCCGCGGCGGCGCGGTCTTCCAGCATGACCTGGATGACTTGCCCATGGCCGCTGGCGGGATGCGCTAGCGGGCGCTTGCCGGCGTCCAGCGCCAGCGCGGCCACAAAACGGCGCTCGGCACGCGGCACCAAGACGCCGTAGACGCCCGGTCTCCACCCGCAACGTGCGTGCCAGCGCGCGTGGCAGGCTTTGCATGCCGCCGGCCAGCGAAGTGTTGGCGCAGCGGCGCCAGCCGAAGCCGCTGGCCATCAGCATCAGCGCGGCGGAGGACGACTCGGGCGTGAGGAAATAGAACCCCTGCGACAGCGGCTCCGTGACATAGGCGAGCGCCTCGCGGCAACCACGCTGGCCAAGCCATTCGCTGGTGGAATCCGCATCGTAGCGCGCCCATTGGCCAAGGTCGTCAAGCGGCAGCGTGCGCAGCGCGCGGCCTTCGCGGCCTAGCGCCAGCCCCAGGCCCACCCAGGCTGGCAATCCGAGCAAGCCGCTGCGCAGCGGGTCCAGCCGGCTCTGCGCGCGCACGCGGCGCAGGCCGGGCGAATGCACCGGCAGCGCCGATGCGGGCGGAACGGGCGGAACGGGTGGAGTGGGTGGAGCGGGCAAAACGGGTGAAGGCGAGGACGAGGCGTGCATGGTCTGGGACTTGTCCGGTTAGCCCGTGCCCGAACCGCCGAAGCGCAGCCAGCCCTCGCAGCAGCGCGCGCAACATACTGTCCAAGTCATCTTGCAAGCCGCGGCGAAACTGTTCGCCGAACACGAGATGCGCGCCCAGCCCGAGCCCACCACCGAGCAGATCGCCGCGCTGGCAGGGGTCGCGGTTGGCTCGCTTTATCAGTACTTTGCCGACCGCGCGGCAATTGGCCGCGCCTTGATCGAGCAACAGCGCGAGGCGGCCATGGTGGCCCTGGAAACGATGCTGGCCGAGCGCCTGGCCGCCATGCCGGCAGCGGCGGGCCTGCCGGAGCCGCAAGCCGCGCGCGCCGCGCTGCGGGCTTATGTGCAGGCCTATGTGCTCAGCTTCGGTGGCTACGATGCGCATAGCCGCGCCCTGGCCCGCCTGGCCTGGCGCCATGATCGCGACGAGGATGCCGTGGCGGCGCTGCGCCTGGCCAGCGAAGGGATCGGCGCGCAGTTGCAGGCATTGGGCATGAGCGCGCTGCGCTTGCCCGCCCCGGTCCAGATGTTCGCGCTCACGCGGGCCTTGTCCGGGGTAGTACGCTCGGCCGCGCTGGAGCGCTCGCCCTTGCTCGGCAGCCCGGCCCTGGAGGACGAGCTGGTTCGCCTGTGCTGGAGCCTGCTGCAGCGCGAGCCCGACGCCTGCTGATCTGGCCGGCCCCGGCCCCGGTCCCGTCCGGGGCTCAGGCCGCGTCGGTGCTCCAGCTTCGCGTCAGATCGACCACGCCCGTTCCGGGCTGGCCGCACACCGCCTCGCCCACCACCCTTGCCCAGTAAGTCTGCGACCCGTCCGCCAGCTGCCAGGCATGCAGGCGGCGGGTGTAGATCTGCAGGTCGTACTCCTCGGTGATGCCGATGGCGCCGTGCACGGCATGCGCAATGGCGGCCACTGGCGTGACCGCTTCGCTGGCGTTGAGCTTGCCGATGGCCGCGCGCAGCGGGTCCGGCCGCCAGCCGCCGCCGGCGCAGGCGATCTGCGCGGCCATGCGCGCGGCGGTGACATGTTCTGCCATCACGCTGATCTGGTGCTGGATGGCCTGGAACTTGCCGATGGCGCGGCCGAACTGCTGGCGGTCGTTGGCATATCGCAGCGTCATGTCGAACACATGCGACAACGCGCCGGCCAGCTGCACAGCGTGCAGGCAAGCTCCGATCTGGCGCAGCGTGCCCGCGGGCAGCGCAAACCGTAGCAAGCCGTCCGATGCGGGGCGCAGCAGCACCACGGCCAGATCCGCATGGGCGCCGGTCGGGCGGACTTGCGCGCGGGCGCGTGGCAGCAACAGGCATTGCGTGCCTTCCTGCACCAGGAACCAGGCCGCCTGCGCGCCGCCGGCCACGAGAACCGCATCCGTGGCGCTGTCTTCCATGTCGAAGCTCGCCAGTGCGATGGGCTCGGCCGGCACCGCCAGCCCGGCCGCGTGCAGCAGCGCGCGCGCGAACAGGGTCTGGCCCAGCGGCAAAGGCAGCGCGCGGCGGCCCAGCGCGAACAGTACCGGCGCCAGTTCATCCAGCGGCAAGCCCGCCCCGCCGGCCGCCTCGGGGAGCAGGCAATCGGCAAAGCCGCTGTCTTGCAGTGACTGCCACAGGGCCAGGTGATCTTCGCCGCGTTCGATGGCGCGGATGACGGCGGGCGTGCAGCAGTCACGCAGCACGCTGTCGAGCGCGTCCGAGTAAGCGTTATGCATAGGGAACTCCGGTTCAGCGCAGGCCAAGGCCCCGGGCGATCATGCCGCGCAGGATCTCGCGCGTGCCGCCGCGCAGCGAATAGGACGGGGCGACCTGGCTGACGTAGGCCAGGGTGCGGTACAGGTCGGGATCGGCGGCCAGGCGCGGGTCGTCGCCGAGCGCGGCCTGCGCCAGCGCCGGAATGGCCTGCTCGAACTCCGTGCCCAGGTCCTTGACCAGCGCGGCTTCCACCACCGGGCTCTCGCCTGCGGCAAGCCGGGCGGTCACCGCCAGCGACATGGCCCGCAGCACCGCCAGCCTGCCTGCCAGCCGGCCGATGGTGACGGTGTCGCGCCGCGCGGGCGGCGCGCGCCGCATCGCCGCAATCCAGGTTTCGAGCAGCACCACGCTGGAATACAGCCGCTCCGGCCCGCTGCGCTCGAAGGCCAGCTCCGCGTTGACCTGCTCCCAACCGCTGCCTTCGCGGCCCACCAGCGCCGCTTCAGGCAGCATCACGTCCTCGAAGCTGACTTCGGAGAAATGCGCGTCGCCGGCCAGGTCGCGGATCGGGCGCACGGTCACGCCCGGCGCCGAGAGATCGATGATGACCTGCGACAAGCCGCGCTGACGGTCTTCGCCCGTGCCGGAGGTGCGCACCAGCGCCAGCATGTAGTGGCAGCGATCGGCATTGGTCGTCCAGATCTTCCGGCCGTTCAAGCGCCAGCCGCCATCCGGCTGCGGCACCGCGCGGGTCGCGACGCTGGCCAGGTCGGAGCCAGCGTTGGGCTCGCTCATGCCGATGCAGAAGAAGGCCTCGCCCTTGCAGATGCGCGGGAGGTAGAAAGCCTTCTGCGCGTCGCTGCCGTAGCGCAGGATCAGCGGCCCGCTCTGGCGGTCGGCGATCCAGTGGGCCGAGACCGGCGCGCCGCACGCCAGCAGCTCCTCCACCAGCACGAAGCGCGAGAACGGATCGAGCCCGGCGCCGCCATATTGCGCGGGCAAGGTGATGCCCACCCAGCCGCGCCGCGCCAGCGCGCGGCTGAAACCGGCGTCGAAGCCCATCCATGAACGGGCGCGGACCTCGGGCGCAAGGGCTGGCAGGTGTTCGGCCAGGAATGCCTTCACCTCGCGCCGGAAGGCGGCAGCGGCCGGCGGCAAGGCAGTCAGCTGGAACGTGCTGGGCAGTGAAGTCAAGACGGGCGTCTCCGTGTGGCTAGCGGCCGGCCAGCAAGCGCCGGGCGGAATAAGTCATGACACGCTCATGGCGCTGGTTGAAGACTTCGATGTCCGAGTCCACCACGGCGCGGCCGTTGCGCGAAGTGGGGCGGATGCCGGTCACCGTGACCGTGGCCCAGATGGTGTCGCCCACCATCACCGGGGCGTGGATCTTCTGCGTCAGCTCCAGCATGGCCAGCCCCGTGCCCTGGATCATGGTCTGCAGGATGAAGCCTTCGATCATGGCGTAGGTCAGCGCGGCGGGCACGGGCCGGCCATGGATGGCGCCGCCTTCATAGCCCGTCTCGATAAAGATCGCCTCCAGCATGCCGGTGACCGAAATGAAGTTGATCAGGTCGGTCTCGGTCACGGTGCGGCGGAAGGTCTGGAAGGCCTGGCCCTCCTTGATGTCTTGCCAATAAAAGCCCTGGCCGAGGCGGGGTAGTTGGGTATGGGGCACGGCGTCTCCTGGTGAGGGCCGCCATCGGCGGCCGGCTTCCTTTATGTTAGGAGCGGGAATGCGGCAGGGTTAGGCATTAGTGGCCGGCGACGCACAATAGGCCGCGCCGGTGCGGCCCAGCTCATCGATCTGCTCGCCGCTCAGGCCTGCCTCGCCAAGCAGGCTGCGGGTGTGCTGACCCAGGCGTGGCGGCAGCGCGCTCGGCGCGCGCTGGCCGTCAAAGCGCACCGGCGCGCCGGCGAAGCGCAGCGTGCCCATGACCGGGTCGTCCAGCGTGTCGAAGAAGCCGGTGGCGCGCAGGTGCGGGTCATCCACCAGTTCCGCGAGCTGGTTGACCCGCGCCACCGGGATCTGCAGCGTTTCGCATAGCGCCAGCCAGGCGCCGGTGGTGCGCGTGCGCACGATCTCGCCGGTCAGCTCGTACAGGGTTTCGATATGCTGCGTGCGCGCGGCGATGCCGCCAAAGCGCGGGTCGGCGGCCAAGTCGGGCCGGCCCGCGGCGGTGAAGAAGTCGCGCCAGTGGGCATCGGTGTACGGCATCATGCAGACGTGGCCGTCGGCGCTCTGGTAGGGCCGGCGCAGCGGCGCCAGCACGCGCGGATAGCCGGTGGGCCCGCGCGGCGGCTCGAAGTGCTGGCCATAGAGATGCTCGACCAGGTTGAAGGCCACCATCGATTCGAACATCGGCACTTCCACCAGCGCACCCTTGCCGCCCTGGCGCTCGCGCCCGGCAATGGCGGCCGAGATCGACATCGCCGCCACCAGCCCGCTGGTCTTGTCGGCCGCGATGGTGGGGAAGTAGCGCATGGTGCCGGTCTGCGCGGCCATCAACGCGGCATTGCCCGACAGGCCCTGGATGATGTCGTCGTAGGCCGGGCGGCCGCCATAGGGGCCATCCTCGGCAAAGCCCAGCAAGCTCACGTAGACCAGGCGCGGGTGGCGCGCCATTACGTCGGCGGGGTCCAGCCCAAGGCCGGCCAGCTTCTGCGGGCGCATGCTGTGCATGAACACATCGGCGCTGGCCAGCAGGCGCTCCAGCGCGGCCTGCGCCGCGGGCAGCTTGAGGTTGAGCACCACGCTTTTCTTGCTGCGGTTCACGCCCAGGAAGATGGCCGACATGCCATCTTCGGCGGCCGGGCCGGTGCGCCGCGTGGAGTCGCCCTCGGGGGGCTCCACCTTGATGACTTCGGCGCCGAGGTCGGCCAGCCACTGGCTGGCGTAAGGGCCCATCACGACCGTGGACAGGTCGATGACGCGGATGCCTGAGAGGGGCAACATGCCTGGGTGTCTCCTGTCTGTTCTTGTGCCTGGCTTGCGCCGGGCCGGGTGCCCGGGCGCGCGCCAGATGCCACAGGGTAGATCAGGCGGGTCGCTTGCGTCTAATATTAGATTTTTAGGATTCGATATCTCCCAGATATCAATGCGGACATCAGCGTGGACCTTCGTCAACTTCAGCAGTTTGTCGCCCTGGCCGAAACCGGCAACTTCCACCGCGCGGCCGAGCGCCTGCACATGGCGCAGCCGCCGCTCTCCATCTCGATCCGCAAGCTCGAAGATGCGCTCGGCACGCCGCTGTTCGTGCGTACCTCGCGCGGGGTGCGGCTGACCCAGGCCGGCGAAGCCGCGCTGCATGACGCGCGGCGCGCGCTGTTCCATGCCGGCCAGGCTCGTGCGGCGGCACTGGCGGCGGCGCATGGCGAGCGCGGCGCACTGCGCGTGGGCTTCGTGGGCTCGGCAACCTACGCCTTGCTGCCCAAGCTGATCACGGCGTTTCGGGCCGCGCACCCGGGGATCGAGCTGATCCTGCATGAATCCACCTCGGCGTCGATCCTGGACCGGCTGGAACGCCATCAGCTCGATGCCGGGCTCGTGCGCTTTCCCATCTTGCACAGCGGCGGCTACACGCTGATGCCGCTGGAGAACGACGAGTTCGTGGCGGCGGTGCCAGCCGATAGCCGCTTTGCCGAGCGCGACGCGATTGCGCTCAAGGCGCTCGCCGGGGAACCCTTCATCATGCATCCCAGCGCCGAGGTGCCCAACCTGCAGGCCATCGCCATGCTGCTGTGCCAGCAAGCCGGGTTCGTGCCGCGTGTGACGCAAGAGGCGGTGCAGGTGCAGACCATCGTCAGCCTGGTGGAAAGCGGCCTTGGGGTGGCGCTGGTGCCCAGCGTGGCGGCGCGCTATATCAACCGGCGCGTGCGTTTCCTGCGGCTGGCCAGCCCGCGGCCGGCGGCGCGCATCGGCATCGCGCTGGCCACGTCCACGGATAGCGATGACCGGCAGGTGCAGCGCTTGCTGGAGGTGGCCAGCGCCGTGGTTGCCTAGGCCAGCGGATCAGGCGGGCGCGCGCGCTCCAGCGCCACGCCCGGCAGCAGGTGCAGCAGGCGCACCAGCTCGCTTTGGCGATGGGTGCCGGTCTTGCGCAGGATGTCGCGAATATGCACGCGCACCGTGTGGGGCGAGACGAATTCGTGGTCGGCGATCTCGGTCAGGGTTTCGCCGGCGGCAAGGCGGATGGCAATCAGGCTTTCCTTGCGCGACAGGCCGAACAGCGACGTCAGCACCGAACTGTCGAGCACCGAGCGCGATTCCGAATTGCCCATCAGCACCATCGCGAACGGCAGTTGCCACGGGCCTTCCACCGGCTGGCGGGCCACCAGCGGCAGCACGATGATGGGTACCGGCTGGCCGCCCGACGTAATGTGCATCCACGAGCCGGCCGCCGCCTCGCCGCCACGGGATTGCATGGCGCGGTCGAGCAGCTTGTGCAGGGTGGCGTGCAGGGTCTGGTCGTGGGCCTTGAGCACGCCGTTTTCCAGCGCGAGCTGGCTGTCGGCCTGCACCAGCGCCTCGGCCCAGATATTGGCGTAGCGCACGCGCATATCGGCTTGCAGCACCATCACGCCGAAGTCGAGCGTGTCCAGCCCGGCCAGGCCAAGGGCCGCCAGGCCGCTCAACTCGAAGTTGCGCTGTTGCATGCGCGCGGCGCGGGCCCAGTGCGGCAGCACGCGCGCGAGCCGCTTGCTGCGGTGGCTCAAGCCCTCCGCCCCGTCGAAACCGGAGTCCGGGCGGCTGCCCCGGTCCGTGCCGCCCATCAGCACGCAGACCTCGGCGGTATCGAGCAGGCGCACGCCATGCTCCAGGTCGGCGCCATGCGCCGGCGCGCGCCAAGGCGCGCCGTCCCGCAGGTTGCCAGGGTGATCGCCCGCGAGCGCGCGCCTGGGCAGGCTTGCCAGCGCATGCAGGCCTTCCGGCACGTAGGTGCCCTGCGCCGGGAAGCAGCCATGCGGGGTGACGCCGAGGCGCGCTTGCCCGGACAGTTTGTCCCAGACCAGGTAATGCGGGCTTTCGATGTCGGTATAGCGGGAGAAGAGATCCAGCGCGGCTGGCATGGCAGTGACGTCAAGCGCCGACTCGTAGATCGAATCGATCAGACGATGGAAGTCTTCATCCGCCGACGGATGTTCGCCCATAGTGTTTTCCCCGGTGGCTCTCGCCTGATCCTGCTTTTCTCTTTTTATTGGCCCGCTGGTAGCGGTACGGCTGGCTCGCTGTGGCCGGCTCCGAAGTGGCAGGTGCCATCGGACGGGGTCGGGCGCCCGGTATGCCGGGTATGTCAGCGCTGCGTGTTGCCGTGTGGCGGCATTATGCGGATGCGGGCATAACTTCGCAAACGGGGAATGTTGCCTGGGCAATTATTAAAAATTATTTCAGCGCCGAAATGCCCGCGAAACGGGCCATGGCCGCGCAAAGCGTACCCGTTTCTGCGTGCGCGTTGCGGGCCCCATAGTGACTCAGCCGGCTCAGCCTGGCCCGGGCGCGCCCTTTGAAAGCGCCGCAGCGCCCCCGGCGCCGGCCGCCAGCTCGCTGGCCTGCGCGCCCTGCGCCGGGGGGAGCCCCGGCCCGCCCTCGACCTGCACCGTCACCCGCTGCGTGGCCATGCTGATGCCATGCTGGTCGAACTTGCGCTTGAGCCGCACGTTGAACGCGCGCGTGATTTCCGCCTGGGTCAGCGGGCGGGTCCTGAACTGGGCCAGCACCACCGAGCCGTTGGGGTCGAAGCGATCGAGGCCCAGGATGTCGAGTCCGGAAAGCAGGTTGCGCGCGTAGCGGAAATCGCGCGCCACCTCGGCGCCGGTCTCGCGGATCAGCTCGATGGCCTGGTCGAGGTCGCTGCCGTACGCCACGCCGATGTTGAACACGGCAACGGCATAGCCGCGCGACATGTTCTTGATGGCCTTGATCTGGCTGTAGGGCAGGATATGAAGCGCGCCCTTGCCGTCGCGCAGCTTGACGGTGCGGATGGTCATGGCCTCCACCGTGCCGATATGGTCGGGCAGTTCCACCGAGTCGCCGATGGCGATCGAATCCTCCACCACGATGAACAGGCCGGTGATCAGGTCCTGCACCAGGCTTTGCGCGCCAAAGCCAATGGCCAGGCCGACCACGCCGGCGCCGGCGAGCAGCGGCGTCACGTTGACGCCGAGGTTGGCCAGCACCACGATCAGCGTGATGACCAGCAGCGCGACGAACAACGCATTGCGCACCAGCGGCAGGATGGTCCTGGCGCGCAGGCTGGGCGGCTGCCCGCGGCCGTGCGCGGGCGTCAGCGTCTGGGTGATGGCCGTATCGATCAGCAGCCACATCAGCCACGACAGCAGCACGGTGGAGGTCACGCTGAACACGGCCTCGCCGATGCGCTTGCCGAGCGTGGTGGATTCAATCACCGAGAGCAGCGACACGCCCCAGATCCGGCTGGCCAGCTCGAAGTAGGCGAACCAGATCACCACCCGCACCAGCGCGACCGCGAAACGCCCGAAGCGTGCCAGGTAGGCCGAGCGCTGGCGGTCGCGAAAGCGCGGCGCGCGGTGCGTGGCCTTGGGCGAGCGGCCGGTGATCAGCGTCAGCAGCAGCGCGGCGACGAACAGCGCCACCGAGCCCACCGTGCGCCGCAGGAAGATGTCGGCGTAGCCGGTGGCTAGCAGCGTGCCGGCCACCGAGGCCACCACCACCGCCAGCACCGGCAGGTGCCAGCTCGCGCCTACCAGGCGCAACAGGTCCATGATTGCGGGATGCTCCTGACGGAAAACCAACGGCCGGTTGCTGATGATCTGGCCGATCTGCCGGCGAAAGCGCAGTGTGAAGGCGCCGATCAGCAGCGCCGCGGTGATGTTGGCCGCAGTGGAGGTCAGCGCCGACAGGTTGGTGCCGAGCGCGGCGATCACGCGCGCGTCGGTGGTGACGTCGCCCAGCGCCGCCAGCGCGCCGGTGGCGAACAGCAGCCTGCGGGAGTGCAGCAGCAGGTCGCGCACCGCGTGCGCACGGTGCGCCGAGGTAAACAGCGCGAAGATGACCTGGCACACCGCACCCATCACGGCGCCGGCCACCACCGAGTAGGCAATCACCATGCCGGCCATGCTGGCGGGCGAGCGTCCGAACATTCCGCTCGAGAGCAGCATCGCCAGGGCGAAGGCCACCACCCACGGCGCCACCCTGCGCAGCATGTAAAGCCCGACGTCCATCCAGGACGGCACTGCGGGCAGCTCATAGCGCACCGCTGGCTGCAGGCGCCGATTGCGCACGCGTCTCACCGCCTCCCGCAACAGCCATCCGGCGAAGAACCAGGCCGCGAGCACGGTGGAGAACTCCCGTGCCGATTGCCAGGGCGAGCGCGTCCCGTTGATGGTCAGTGCGGCCAGCCACTCCTCGCCCGCGAAATCGATGCGCCAGCGCCAGTAGTGCCACGGCCCCTTGTCCTTGCCGAGCGACGCATCGAGATGGTCGACCGCCTCGGCCAGCGCCCCGAGCAGGCCGGGCTGTGGCGCCGACGCCGCACTGGCGCCGCCTATGCCCTTGCGCAGCGTCTGCAACTGGTCGACCAGGGCCTTGCGGTCCTTGTCGCTCTGCAGCGTGGTGATGACCTGGTCGAGCGACTGCGCGAGCGGCTCGCTGGCCGCGGGCTGCGAGGCCGGCGCGGACTCAGCCTTGACGACCGCCGCCAGCGAGCCCAGTCCGGCCGGCGCCGCCAGTGCCGGCTGCGCTGCCAGCGCGGCCAGCGCCAGCCAGATCATCAGCATCGGCAGCCGCGCGCCGGGCCGGCATGCGGCCGGTAATGTGAATCGGGACCTGATCACGAGCGTCATCTCATGCGGGTAGAGAGTGCCGGGCAACCCCGGGGGATGCCTGACACTGTAGCGCATTGCGGATACCGCACATGCCGTGGATTCGTGCGGCGCCGCAATCGGTGTTGCCGCCCGCGCCGGGCACCCGGCAAGGCGTGTCGCATGGCCGCAGCAGCGGGTGGCGTGCAGCGGGCGTACCATGGCAGCGAGCCTGTGCCGCCCGGTTGCGGTCAACGCAGTGACGGTGCGGGCCGTTGAGTGAGGTATTGCGTGTCGGTCGGGTTGCGGCTGTATGCAGCCCTGTCGTTTCGTTGTCCCAATGGCATTGTTACCGCAGGAGCCTGTCATGAATGCTATGAAAGCCGTGAACGCTGTTACCGCAGTTACCGCCTCGCCTGCCTCGTTCGGCCGGCGCGCCGGCTTGCCCATGCTGCTGGCCGCGGCGCTCATCGCCTCGGTCCCGCACCTGGCGCGCGCTCAAGCCACGCCAGCCACGCCAGCCGCACCCGCCGCTGCCGCGCCGATGGCCAAGCCTGCCGCGCCCGCGCCCTCAGCCTCCATGCCGATGGCCAAGCCGGCCGCGCCCGCCGCCGCCGCGGCCCCGGGTGGCGGCCCTGGGCAGGTATGGGCCAACAAGTCTTCCAAGGTCTATCACTGCCCTGGCACGAAGTACTATGGCAAGACCAAGAACGGCGCTTACATGAGTGAGGCCGACGCCACCGCGCAAGGGTTCCACGCGGACCACGGCAAGGCATGCAAGTGAGCCGCGGGAAGCGCCGCCGGGAGGGCATGACATGCACCTGATCTGGATCATTCTCATCGGTTTTCTCGCCGGCCTGGTGGCGCGCATGCTCACGCCCGGGCGCGGGCCAAGCGGCTTTTTCCTGACCGCCGGCCTCGGCATCGTCGGCTCGCTGGCCGCGACCTTCCTTGGGCAGGCGCTGGGCTGGTACCGCCAGGGCCAGTCCGCTGGCTTTATCGGCGCCGTGCTGGGCGCTGTGATCCTGCTGGCGCTGTATCACCTGGCAACGCGGCGCTAGACGGGCCGCGGATTCTTCAAGTGGCCAATGCTGCTGCCCGGGGGGCAGCAGCATTCGCGCCGCGCGCTGGCGTGCTCACGCTTTCATGCGCTTCACGTGCTTCACGTGCTTGATGTGCTTTCATGCATTCGTCGCTTCGGACGATGCGTTGCGCGCTGTCATCCCTGAATCTCCATACCACCAACACACATCAGGAAAACGTGGAGACAAGATGGAACTCAATGCATCGGTAACGGCAGTGATCACGGGCGGCGCGTCGGGCCTGGGCGAAGCCACCGCGCGGGCGCTGGCGGCGCACGGCGTGCGCGTCGCGCTGTTCGACATGAACGCGGAAAAGGGCGAGGCCGTGGCGCGTGAGCTTGGGGGCGTGTTCTGCCAGGTCAACGTGACGTCGGAAGCCGAGGTCGAAGCCGGCTTCGCCAAGGCGCGCGCCGCGCTCGGCCAGGAACGCATCCTGGTGAATTGCGCCGGCACCGGCAACGCCATCAAGACCGCATCGCGCGCCAAGGAAGCGCCGGACCAGATCCGTTTCTTCGCCTCGGATGCGTTCGAGCGCATCATCCAGATCAACCTGATCGGCTCCTTCCGCTGCCTGGCGCGCTCGGCCGCCGGCATGCTCACGCTGGATGCGCGTGACGGCGATCGCGGCGTCATCATCAATACCGCCTCGGTGGCGGCGCAGGACGGGCAGATGGGCCAGGCGGCGTACTCCGCCTCCAAGGCCGGCGTGGTCGGCATGACCCTGCCGATTGCGCGCGACTTGTCCGGCGAAGGCATTCGCGTCAACACCATCATGCCCGGCATCTTCAACACGCCGCTCTTGCAAGGCGCGCAGGAACATGTCAAGGCTGCGCTGGCCGCCTCGGTGCCGTTCCCCAAGCGGCTCGGCGCGCCGGAAGAGTTTGCCTCGCTCGCGCTGGAGATGTGCCGCAACAGCTATTTCAACGGTGAAGCGGTGCGGCTCGATGGCGCCATCCGCATGGCCCCGCGCTGATCCGGCAGTTCACAACAATAAAAAGGACGCGCGCATGCAGCAGGACCGAGAGGAGGAGACGCTGATGGACTTCAGTTACCTGACCACACTGCCGCATGCGCTGCGCCACTTCGCGCAGCGGCGGCCCGATGCGGTGGCCTATGCCTTCGAAGGCAGGCTGACCACGTATCTGGCGCTGGACCGCCAGAGCGATCGTGTGGCCCAGGCGCTGGCCGCAGCGGGGGTCGGGCCCGGCGAGCGCATCGGCTATATCGGCAAGAACAGCGATCACTACTTCGAGCTGCTGCTGGGGGCAGCCAAGGTGGGCGCCGTGATGGCGCCCGCGAGCTGGCGCCTGGCGCCGCCGGAAGTGGGCTATATCGTTGGCCACTCCGATGCCGCGCTGCTGTTCGTTGGGCCGGAATCGGCAGAGCTGGTGCGCAAGCTGCTGCCCACGCTGCCGCTGGTGCGCGAGGTGGTCGCCATGGAGGGCGGCCAGCCGGACTGGCCCGCCTATGTGACGTGGCGCGACGCGCATGCGCCCACGCCACCGGCGCACCAGCCCGCCGCGCACGACGTGGTGCTGCAGCTTTATACGTCGGGCACCACAGGCCGCCCCAAGGGTGCCATGCTGACCCACCGCAACCTGACCGCCGGCACCGAGGCCAGCGAGCGAGAAGATATCTCGTGGTCGCGCTGGACGGACGACGATGTCTCGCTGGTGGCCATGCCGGTGGCGCATATCGGTGGCTCGGGCTGGGGCCTGCGAAGTTTGCTCGCGGGGGCCAAGGGCGTGGTGGCGCGCGATTTCGATCCCGGCGCGGTGCTGGACTTCTTTGAGCGCGAGCGCATCAGCAAGCTGTTCCTGGTGCCCGCCGCGATGCAGTTCGTGCTGCGCGATCCGCGCGCGCGCCGCATCGACTACTCCCGCCTGAAGACCTTGCTCTATGGCGCGGCGCCGATCCCGGCAGCCTTGCTGCGCGAAGGCATTGAAGTCTTCGGCTGCGGGTTTGCGCAGCAGTACGGCATGACCGAGACCACCGGCACGGTGGTGGCACTGGCGCCGGAAGACCACACCACCGACGACGTGCCGCGCATGCGGGCCGCCGGCAAGCCGCTGCCCGGCGTGGAAGTGGTGGTGGTGGACTGGGAAGGCCGGCGCCTGCCGCCAGGCGAAGTCGGCGAACTGATGATCCGCTCGCCGCAGAACATGGCCGGCTACTGGAAGCAGCCCGACGAAACCGCGCGCACCATCGACGCCGACGGCTGGCTGCGCACCGGCGACGCCGGCTTTCTCGATGCCGAGGGCTATGTCTACATTCACGACCGGGTCAAGGACATGATCATCAGCGGCGGCGAGAACGTGTATCCCGCCGAGGTCGAGAGCGCGATCTATGGCCACCCGCAGGTGGCGGATGTGGCCGTGATCGGCGTGCCCGACGAAAAATGGGGCGAGGCGGTCAAGGCCATCGTCGTGCCCCATCCCGGGCAGGCGCCGGATCGCGACAGCATCGTGGCGTGGGCGCGCGAGCGGCTGGCCGGCTACAAGATCCCCAAGAGCATCGAGTTTGTCGATGCGCTGCCGCGCAACCCCTCCGGCAAGCTGCTGCGCAGGAAGCTGCGCGAGCCGTATTGGGAAGGGTACAACCGGCGGGTCAACTAAGGCTGGCGCACAGGTATGCAAGAGCGCAGCGCTTCAGTGATCATCGGGGCACATTCCTTAGCGCCTCCACCTGCCCCACGGAACGCGTTACGTAACGCGTAACACGCAGCCGGCCCGCCGCTCGCGCATTCGCGGCTGGCAAGGGGCGCCACCAGGTCCTTCAGCCTGGCATGCCCTCCCGCCAGCCGTTATGGCGCCTGCCTTCCCGGCCGGTGCCACCCCTGCCGCAATCCCCTTCGCACCCGCTGCGCTCAACGCCTTGCCGCTGGCACACGGCTTGCAGTATTGCCTGTGACAACGCTGCCGCGAATACCAGCCAAGCCGGATGGGCACGTCGTTGCCAAACGGGGAGAAGGGGAGCAGATGGAACCGGAACGCAGCAGCTCGCACGGAGGCACGCCGTCATGAATGCACTCCTGCTTGAAGACAACCCGCTCTTGCGGCTCGGCCTGCTGCGCATGCTTGGCGGCGTCGAGGCCTTGGGCCATGTGATCTGCGTGGATCCGGCCGATCTCGCCATGCTGCAGGGGCAGATGCACGACATCGAGCTGGTGATCCTCGGCTTGCCGCCGGCGCAGGATCGCGCGCGCGCATTGCTGGAGACCGCACGCACCGTCCTATCGGCGCAGTACCTGCTGCTGCTGGTCGATGGCACGTTACCGTCCGTGTTGCCGCCGGACCTGGCGTGGGGCATCTGCGCGTGGCTGCCGAAGGCGTCATCGCCGGCGGCGATCGAGGCGGCGATCCGGCTGGTGCTGGCCGATGACGCGCGCTGGCACCAGCCGGCCCCATGCCCCACGGCGCTGTTGCAGGCGCTGGCGACGGAAGGCGCCCGCATCGACCTGCTGCGCGACGAGGCGCGCATGTTGAAGCTCACGCCGCGCCAGTACGAGGTGCTGGTCCTGCTGTCGCACGGCTATCCGCTCAAGACCGTGAGCCGCGTGCTCAATATCTCGGTGGCGACCGTGAAGAGCCATGTCGCGCTGCTGTACCAGCGCCTGCAGGTCAGCAACAGGAGCGAAGCCATCCATGCCGCGCGCCAGCGCGGCGCCAGGTTCCAGACCGGCAGCAGCCACGGCTGCAACGATCATGGCACGGCCCACGCCTGGCCCTAACCCCGGTTTCCCGTTCAGGAGAGCACCATGCGCAATCACACCGTGAGGGACGCGGACGTCGCCGCCGCCATCGACGCCACCCTGCTGCGCCGCCGGCAACAGTTCGACGGCCAGCCAGCCGCATGGCATGTGCTGTGCGAAGCGGCACACGTCGCCACGCTGGGCGAACCGGCGCGCCGGGCCTTCATTGCGCGCGTGGCGGCCAGCCGTGGCGCCGACATCGCCCTGCGCCTGCTGCTCAAGGCGGAATCGATCCGGGCCACGGTGACCGAGGCGCTGGAAGCCGGCGACGAGCTGGACGCCGGCCAGGAGCGCAGCCCGGCTGGCGGGCAGCTGCACTGACCTGGCTTACAGCCCTAGCACCAGCTTGGCGATGATGTTGCGCTGGATCTCGTTGGAGCCGGCGTAGATCGATGCCTTGCGGTAGTTGAAATAGCGCGGCGCCAGCGGCGCGGCGTAGTCGGGGCCCACCTGTGGCCCCGTGGCGCGGCCTTGCAGTTCGCCCCAGCCGTCCTGCACAAAGGGCAGCGCGTACGGGCCGGCCGCTTCCACCGCCAGCTCGCTGATGGCCTGGATGGTCTCGGTGCCCACCAGCTTGAGCATGCTGGAGGCGGCGCCGATCGAGGTGCCCGACGTCACGTTGGAGAACAGCCGCAGCTCGCTTGCCTCCAGCGCGGCCGCGCGCACGTGCAGCTCGGCCAGCTTGCGGCGAAAACCCGGATCGTCGAGCAAGCGCCCACCATTCTCGCCGGGCTCCATTTCCGCGATGCGCGCCACCTTGGCCAGTTGCTGGCGCAGCATCGGGCCGTAGCTGCCGCCGCGCTCGAACTCAAGCAGGTACTTGGCGTAGGTCCAGCCCAGGCCTTCCTCGCCGATGCGGTTTTCCACCGGCACGCGCACATCTTCAAAGAAGACCTGGTTGACTTCCTGCTGGCCTTCGACCGGGCCATCCAGCGTGGGCAGCGGCGCCACCGTGATGCCGGGTGTGCGCATGTCCACCAGCACGAAGGAGATGCCGTCCTGCCTGCGCGCGTCGCGGCTGGTGCGCACCAGGCAGAACATCCAGTCGGCCCACTGCGCGTGCGTGGTCCAGATCTTGGAGCCGTTGAGGATGTAGTGCTCGCCGTGCGCATCGTCCCCGCGCTCGGCGCGCATCTGCAGCGAGGCCAGGTCGGAGCCGGAGTTGGGTTCCGAGTAGCCCTGGCACCACCAGATGTCCGAGCGCAGGATGGGCGGCAGGAAGCGCGCCTTTTGCTCCGGGCTGCCGTATTTCATGATCACCGGCGCCACCATCTTCAGGCCCATCGGCGACACGGTCGGGCAGCCGGCGGCGGCCGTCTCGGCCTGGAACAGGTAGCGTTGCGCCGGGGACCAGCCAGGGCCGCCATATTCCTCGGGCCAGTTGGGCGCGGCCCAGCCGCGCTCGAACAGCTTCTTTTGCCAGCGCACCTGGCCTTCCTTGTCGAGGTAGCCATTCTTGGTGCGCGCCATCAGGGCCTTGAGGCCGGGGTCGAAGGCTTCCTTGATCCAGGCACGGACCTCGTCGCGGAACTGCAGCTCTTGCGGGGAGAAATCGAGATTCATCGATGGGCCTCGGGATGTTCGTCAGTGCGGGGCAGGCATGCGCAGGCTCACGCGGCGACCGGATACAGCAGGTCGGCGTAACGGCGCAGGTGGTGTTCGGCGGAGCCAAACTGCAGGTCGATCGCGGTGACGCGCTTGAAGTAATGGCCAACCGCCAGTTCCTCCGTCACGCCCATGCCGCCATGGATCTGCACCGCGGCCTGGCCAACGAACCGGCCGGCCTGCCCGGCCTGCGCCTTGGCGGCGCTGGCCGCCAGCGCACGCTGCGCGGGCTGCGCGCCAGCCTGCATGGCGGCGACTTGCGTCAGCGCCACGGTTTGCTCCAGTTGCACATACATGTCGGCCATGCGGTGCTGCAGCACCTGGAAGGTGGCAATCGGTACGCCAAACTGCTTGCGCTGGCGCGCGTAATCGACCGTGTCGCCGAGCATGCGGCTCATGGCGCCGCCAGCTTCGGCGCACAGCGCTACCGCGGCCTCGTCGCTCAGGCGCTCGATCAGCGCCAGCGCTTCGCCCTCGGCGCCGAGCAAGCCGCCATCCGGCACGAAGACGTTGTCCAGGCGGATGTCGGCCGCCCGGGCGCCATCCACGGTGGGGTATTCCTGCAGCGTCACGCCGGGTGCGTTGCGCGCGATCCAGAACAGGCTGATGCCGTCCCGGTCGCGCCGGGCGCCGCTGGTGCGCGCGCTCACCACCAGGTGCRTGGCCCACGGCGCGGCCACCACCACCGCCTTGTGGCCGCCAAGGCGCCAGCCGCCTGGCGCGCGGGCGGCGCTGGTCTCTACATCGTGCAGGCAGTAACGGCTGCGCGGCTCGGCGTGCGCCCAGGCCACGGTGGCCTCGCCGCCGATGATGGCAGGCAGCCAGTTGGCGGCAAGCGTCTCGCTGCCATGCAGCAAGGCGCCGCCGCCGAGCACGACGGTAGACAGGTAGGGCTCGACCACCAGGTGGCGGCCAAACTGCTCCATCACGATCGTGTGGTCGACGGCATTGCCGCCGAGCCCGCCAAAGCGTTCCGGGAACGCGGCGCCCAGCAGCCCTAGCTCCTGTGCCAAGGCTTGCCAGCAGGACGCCCGCCAGCCAGCCGGCGAGCGGATTGCCGCCTGGCGGGCTTCGAAGCTGTAGTGGTCAGCCAGGTAGCGCGCGAGCGTGTCGCGCAACATCGATTGTTCTTCGCTGAGTTGGAAATCCACGGTGGTTCCTTGGCGCGGTTGCTGGGGCACTTGCCATTATGTGAAGGGGCCGCCGGTTCGCATCGTCGGATGCGACGAATCGACTTGGCGCGTGGCGCGCCGCACGGGTGGCCGCACTGGCGTTTGCGGCATTGCACCAAGGCGCGTTCGTCGCTTCGGACGATGCCCGCGCGGGGTGCCTGTCCCGACAATGTGCCGCACGCAATGCCATCCCGCCGGTTCCGCGATACCGAAGCCTCCAACGCATCCAGTCACCCAGTCACCCAGTCACCCAGTCACCCAGTCACTCAGTTCGGCCACACCCACTTCCAGGAGGGTCAGTCATGCACCCGCATGTTCATGCGCAGCGCACCCCGGACAAGCCGGCCATCATCATGGCCGGCGGCACCGTCGTTACTTACCGCGAGCTTGACGAGCGCTCCAACCAGGCGGCGCGGCTGTTCCGCGACCATGGGCTGCAGCCGGGCGACCGCGTGGCCTTCCTGCTGGAGAACCACCCGCGCCTGTTCGAGCTGTGCTGGGGCGCGCAGCGCTCGGGGTTGATCTACGTGTGCATCAGCACGCGCCTGAACGTGGACGACGCGGCGCATATCGTGGCCGACAGCGGCGCCAGGATGCTGGTCACCTCGCACGCGCAGGCCGCCGTCGCGCAGGGGGTGGCGGCCAAGGTGCCAGGCCTGGTCGCGCGCCTGATGATGGATGGCGCGGCGCCGGGCTTTGCCGCCTACGAGACGGCGCTGGCGCAGTACCCCGGGTGGCGCATCGAGGACGAATGTGCAGGCACCGACATGCTGTACTCCTCCGGCACCACCGGCCGCCCCAAGGGTGTCTTCACGCCGCCCGCCAACCCGCAGATCGACGTGCCCGGCACCATGGTGCTGATGTGCCAGTCCCTCTACCAGTTCGGCACGGACACGCGCTACCTCTCGCCGGCACCGCTCTATCACGCCGCGCCGCTGCGCTACAACATGGCGGTGCAGCAGCTCGGCGGCACCTCGGTGGTGATGGAGCATTTCGACGCGGAAGCATTCCTGCGCTTGCTGGCACAGCACCGCATCACGCACACCCAGGTCGTGCCGACCATGTTTTCGCGCATGCTCAAGCTGCCCGAGGATGTGCGCCTGCGCCACGACGTGTCCTCGCTGCGCTTTGCCGTGCATGCCGCCGCGCCTTGCCCGGTGGCCGTCAAGGAGCAGATGATCGACTGGTGGGGGCCGATCATCTGGGAGTACTACGCCGGCACGGAGGGCAACGGCTCCACCGCCGTGGGCTCGGCCGACTGGCTCACCCATAAAGGCACGGTGGGCCGCGCCTCCGTTGGCCAGCTGCGCATCTGCGACGACAGCGGCGCGCTGCTGCCGCCGGGCGAGCCCGGCACCATCTACTTTGCCGAGGGCCGCAGCTTCGTCTACCACAACGACCCCGGCAAGACCGCGCAGTCGCGCCACCCGGTGCACGCCGGCTGGACCACGCTGGGCGACGTCGGCTACGTGGACGAGGAGGGCTTTCTCTACCTGACCGACCGCAAGGCCAACATGATCATCTCGGGCGGGGTCAATATCTATCCGCAGGAGGCCGAGAACCTGCTGATGACCCATCCCGAGGTCATGGACGTGGCAGTGATCGGCGTGCCAAACGAGGACTTTGGCGAGGAGGTCAAGGCGGTGGTACAGCCACTCGACATGGCGCGCGCCAGCCCGGCCCTGGCCGACGAGCTGCTGGCCTTCTGCCGCACCCATCTGTCCGCCATCAAGTGCCCGCGCTCGGTGGACTTTGCCGCCGAACTGCCGCGCCTGCCCACCGGCAAGCTGCTCAAGCGGCTGCTGCGCGAGCGCTACTGGGCGGGGCGGGAGAACAAGCTGGTATAGCCTGCTTGTGTAGCCGGTATTGCGGCCGGCATCGTGGCCGGCATTGAGGCCGCCGGCCCGGCATCGCGGCCGCGCCGCATGCCGGGCGGGCGTTTACGCCATAATCAGCCGTTCGATCCCTGGCGCATGTGGCGCCAGCAGCCGGCAACCATAAGCCGGTGCCGATCGCGTGGCATCCACCGCTCGTGGATGCCACCGCCAACAGGAAGACACGGCGAATGGCAACAATCGAGGAGACCAGCGCGGGCCAACGGGGCGCCGCCCGCGCCGCCACGCTGGTGGCGAAGCTGCGCCCGCCCATGCTGACCCCGTTCCAGGTGGAGCGCCGCGCCATTTGCGACGCGGTGTGCGCGGCCGGCTTCGTCAAGCTGGTGCTGGTGCGCGCGCCGGCCGGGTTCGGCAAGACCACCGCCATGCTGCAATGCCGGGCGCGGCTGGACGCCGAAGGCGTGGCCACCGCCTGGCTCACGCTGGACCGCGCGGACAATGACGCCACGCGTTTTCTCGGCTCGCTTGAAGCTGCCTTCGAGCTGGTGCTGCGCAAGGGCGGCGCGCCGCTCGCCGCGGCCCTGCCTGCGCCGCAGTCGGCCGGCGAGCACGCGCTCGCGCTGATCGACCGCATGGCGGCCCACGACCGCCCCTTCACGCTGTTCCTGGACGACTTCGAGGCCTTGCAGAACCCCGCCGTGGCCGGCCTGGTCTGGCAGGTGGTGGAGCAATTGCCACCCGGCGCCCGCCTGGTGGTGGGCACGCGCTGGGTGCCGGAGTCCGGGCTGGCGCGGTTGCGTGCGCGTGGCGAGCTGCTGGAGATCGAGCCGGCCCAGCTGCGCTTCACCGCCGAGGAGACCGATTCCTTCCTGCGCCGCGCGCGCGGCCTGGCGCTACAGCCCGCCGCCATTTCCACGCTGCACCGGCGCACCGAAGGCTGGGCCACCGCGTTGTGGCTGGCGTCGGTGGCGCTGGAGCGGCGCGGCCAGCCGGATGCCTTCATCGCCGGTTTTTCCGGCTCGAACGCCGCGATTGCCGATTACCTGGTGGAGGACGTCTACCTGCACCTGCCCGACGCGGTGCGCGCTTTCCTGTTGCGTACCTCCATCCTCGACCAGCTCAGCGGGCCGCTGTGCGATGCCGTGAGCGGCACCGCCGACAGCGAGGAGATCCTCGCCTGGCTGGAGCGGGCCAACCTGTTCCTGATGCCGCTGGATGGCGAGCGCCACGGCGGCGCGCAGGCGCCCGTCCAGACCCATCAGCCCAATGCACGCTGGTACCGCTATCACAGCCTGTTCTCCAGCTTCCTGCGCGCGCAGCTGCAGCAGGCCATGCCGGACGAAGTGCCCGCCTTGCAGATGGCCGCCTCGCGCTGGTACGAGCAGCAGGGCCGGCCGGTGCCGGCCATCGAGCATGCGCTGGCGGCCGGCGCGGTGGCCCACGCGCTGCCGCTGCTGGCGGGCAAGGTGGACGAGTTGCTGGCGCAGGGCCGCATGCGCCTGCTGACGCGCTGGCTGGACGCGGTGCCGGCCGATGCGCTGGGCGCGTGGCCCAAGCTGCAGATCGCCCATGTGTGGGCGCTGTCGTTTACGCGCGGCCCGGCCGACGCCATTGCGCTGCTGCAGACCATCCCGCTGGCCGGCGCCGAGGGCGACCTGCTGGCGCATGTGCGCGCGTTGCGCCATATGCTGCTGAACATGATGGACCGCTTCGACGAGGCGCGTGCCTGCAGCCGCGACGATCCGCTGCCGCTGCCCATGGGCTATCCGTTCCCGGACTCCATCCTTGCCACCTCGATGGCGCGCATGGCCGCCGTCACCGGCGACTACCGCGAGGCGCGGCGCCTGCTGGGCGTGGCCCGGCAGGTGGTGCGCGGCTCCGACAGCAACTTCAACAAGATCTTCTCGGAATCGGTGGAAGGATTGATCGACCTGCGCCAGGGCCGCCTGCAGCAGGCGCTGGCGCGGTTTCGCATCGCCGCCAGCACCATGCTGCCGAACCGCTACGGCCCCACCAACGGCAACGCCATGGCCGGCATCCTGCTGGCCGATGCGCTCTACGAGATCAACGAGCGCGAGCGCGCGGAGCGCCTGCTTACCGTGTACGTGCCGCTCGCGCGCGACCTCGGCCTGCCCGACCAGATCATCACCGGCCACACCGTGCTGGCCCGCATTGCCTGCGATCGCGGCGACGTGGACGGCGCGCACGAATGGCTGGCCGCCCTCGAGCACCTTGGCCATCATCGCGGCCTGCCGCGGCTGGTGCTGGGCGCCATGCTCGAGCGCGCCCGCCTGGCGCTRCTGCAAGGCAATCAGCATGCCGCCGAGCAAGCGCTGCAGCACGCAGCCGACCCGGCGCTGTGGCGCGCGCGTCCCGGCCTGAGCGCGGTCAGCTCTTTCGCCAACGACCTGGAAGACGTGGTCATGGGGYGCCTGCGGCTGGCGCTGTTTACCGAGCCCTCCGTGCACACGCGAGAGRCCATCGAGACGGAGCTCGCCGCCACCGAGCGCGCGCAACTGATGCGCAGGGCGCTCAAGCTGCGCATTCTGCTGGCGCTGGCTTGCCAGCGCTGCGGCGAAGCTGCCCAGGCGTTGCAGGCGATGGGAGAAGCGCTGCGCTTCGGCGCGGCGGAAGGCTTCATCCGCATCTTCGCTGACGAAAGCGCGGACGTGCGCCGGCTGGTGGCCGAGGCCTGCCTGCGCCAGGGCAGTGCGTTGCCCGCGGGGTATGTGGAGCGCCTGCTGCAAGCCTGCGGCGGCGCGCCGGAGCCGGTGGACCCGGCCGCCATGCAGGCGCGCCATGGGCTGCTGGAACCGCTCACGCCCAAGGAGCAGAAGGTGCTGCAGCTGCTCGCCGAAGGTTTCTCCAACGTGGCGATGGCGGATCGGCTCTTTGTCTCGGAAACCACCGTGCGCACCCACCTGCGCAATATCAGCGCCAAGCTGCGGGCCAGCAACCGCACGCAGGCGGTTGCCATCGCGCGGCAACTGGGTTTGCTGTAAGGAAGCGCAGGCGGCCAAGCGGGCCCAGGCAGCGTCCGGGAAGATGGACGCCCCTGCTGCGGGGCACTCGGGCGGGCTGCTGGCTTGTGGCTTCTCGCGCAAGCCGACGATGAAATCGGCATGGTCATGGCATTCAGCCGTTCACCAGTTCACCAGTTCACCAGTTTATCGGTTCAGATGCCGATGAACTCGGCATACTCGGTGAGCGGCGCGCGCGTGGCACGCAGCTGGTTGACCGCCGCTGCCGGATCCTCGTAGCCGATCGCCATGCCCGTAAACAGCATGCGTTCGGCGGGAAGGCAGAGAAAGCCCGCAATGGTCTCCGGATACATCGCCCAGCATTCTTGCGCGCAGCTGTCCAGCCCATGCTCGCGCAGCAGCAGCATCACCGTTTGCAGGTACATGCCCAGGTCCGACCATTGCGGCGGGCCCATGCGGCGGTCCACGGTGCAGAACAGCGCCAGCGGCGCGCCGAAGAACGTGAAGTTGTTGGCAAACTGGGCAAGGCGCGCCGGCTTGTTCTCGCGCGGGATGCCCAGGCAGCGATAGAGCTCCTCGCCCACCTGGAAGCGCCGTTCGCGATAAGGCGAGACCAGCTCGCGCGGGTAGACGTCGTACTCGGTCCCTTCGCCGCGGGGCGCGCCGGCGACGCGCTCGCGCATGGTGGCTTTGAGCCGTGCCAGCGGCTCGCCGCCCACCACGTGCAGGTGCCACGGCTGCAGGTTGCCGCCCGATGGCGCGCGCGCGGCCTGCTCCAGCACGTCGCGGATGATCTGCGGCGGCACCGGCGTGGGAAGAAAGCCGCGTACCGATTTGCGGCTCCGGACTGCCATGCTGACTTTCACGCTGCTCTCCTTGGGGCTCAACCGGGGGTCAGATGAAGGGCGGCTCGTTGCCCCAGTCGAAGAAGTCCGGCATGTCCTGCGACACGCGCTCGGGGAAGCTGGCCGGGCGTTTTTCCAGGAAGGCGCTGACGCCTTCCTTGACGTCGGCCGACTGGCCGCGCGACTGGATCGCGCGGCTGTCCAGGCGGTGCGCCTCCATCGGGTGGCTCGCCCCGGCCATGCGCCAGATCAACTGGCGCGAGATGGCGACGGATACCGGCGCGGCATTGTCGGCGATCTCCCGGGCCAGCGCCTGCGCGGCCGGCAACAGGTCCTCGGGCGCGTGCAGCGAGCGCACCAGCCCGCGCTCCAGCGCCTCCTGTGCGGAGAACACGCGGCCGGTGTAGCACCATTCCAGCGCGGTGGAGATGCCTACCACCCGCGACAGGAACCACGACGATGCCGCCTCGGGCGTGATGCCGCGGCGCGCGAACACAAAGCCGAACTTGGCGTCGGTGGAGGCCAGGCGGATGTCCATCGGCAACTGCATGGTCACGCCGATGCCCACCGCCGGGCCGTTGACCGCCGCGATGACCGGCTTGAGGCTGCGGAAGATGCGCAGCGCCACGCGTCCGCCGCCATCGCGGTGGGCGGCTTCCTTGCTGGCGCCGTAGCGCTTCTCGTAATCGAAGGTAGAGCCGCCGGAAGACAGGTCGGCGCCGGCGCAGAAGGCGCGCCCGGAGCCGGTGACGATCACCGCGCGGACGTCGTCGTCGGCGTCGGTGGCGTCAAAGGCGTCGATCAGGTCCTGCATCATGCGCGGGGTAAAGGCATTGAGCTTTTCCGGGCGGTGCAGGGTGATGGTGGCGACGCCCTTGTCGACGGCGTATTGCAGGGTCTCGAAGCTGGGGGGGGCGGCTGGTTTCGGGGTGCTCATGGCTGGCCTTGGCTGTCTCGAAATGGGTGTGGATAAGGTAGTGCAGAATCGGGCGCCTGCAATCGTCGAATCCGACGAGGTAGGCACGGCAGCGCCGCCGTAGACTGGCGCCAGAACGCCTGGCGGCCCATGCCCGGCAGAAGACAGACCAGAGACGATACAAGACCCGAAGCCAGAAGGAACGACATGAAGACGCGCATTACCGAATTGCTGGGCACCCGCTACCCCATTATCCAGGGCGGCATGCAGTGGGTTGGCTACGCCGAGATGGCCGCCGCGGTCTCCAATGCCGGCGGGCTTGGCGTGCTCACCGCGCTGACCCAGCCCACCCCGGAAGCGCTGGCCGCGGAGATCCGCCGTACCCGCGAGCTGACCGACCAGCCCTTCGGCGTCAACCTGACGCTGCTGCCCTCCATCAACCCGCCGCCGTACGCCCGCTACCTCGACGTGATCATCGAAAGCGGCATCAAGGTGCTGGAGACGGCGGGCAACAACCCCAAGGAGCATATCGCGCGCGCCAAGGCGGCCGGCATCAAGGTGATCCACAAGTGCGTGGCGATCCGCCATGCGATGTCGGCCGAGCGCCTGGGCGTGGACGCGGTGTCCATCGACGGTTTCGAGTGCGCGGGCCACCCGGGCGAGGACGACGTCCCGGGCATGGTGCTGATCCCGCTGGCCGCGCGCCGGCTGGGCATTCCGGTGATTGCATCGGGCGGCATCGCTGACGGGCGCGGCATGGCGGCGGCACTGGTACTGGGCGCGGAGGGCATCAACATGGGCACGCGCTTTTGCGCCACGCGCGAGGCGCCGATCCACCACAACGTCAAGCAGGCCCTGGTGGACGCCAGCGAGCGCGACACCAACCTGATCTTCCGCACGCTGCACAACACCGCGCGCGTGCTCAAGAACGCCATCTCCGATGAGGTCGTCACCATCGAGCGCCAGCCGGGCGGCGCCCAGTTCGAGGACGTCAAGCACCTGGTGGCGGGCGTACGCGGCAAGGCCGCGCTCGCCGCCGGCGAGACCGATGGCGGCATCATCAGCGCCGGCCAGTGCGTGGGCTTGATCGACGACATCCCGACCTGCGCCGAGCTGATCGAGCGCATGGTGGCCGAGTGCCGCGAGCAGCTCGGGGTGGCCTCGCGCTACTTCGCAGCATAAGGCGGCGCCTCCATGGCTGAAGCCAATCAACCTTCCGATGCCGGCTCGGGCGCAGGGCAATCCGAAGGGGCCGAGGCGGCGCCGCCAGGCTTTGTCGCCTTGCGTGGCGCCAAGGGCTTCCTCGAGAACTTCGGACAGATCTACGTGGACCGGGCGCGGCGCGTAGTGGCCATCCGCATCGGGCCGCATCACCTCAACCCGCTTGGCATCCCGCACGGCGGCATGCTGGCCACGCTGGCCGACACCGCCATCGGCATGATGATGGCGCTGGAGACCGACCGCAAGCAGCCGGCGGTGACGGTCAACCTCAGCATGGACTACTTCGATGCCGCGCGGGTGGGCGACTGGGTGGAGGCGCACGTCGAGTTCGACAAGCTGGGCTCGCGGCTGCGCTTCGGCGGTTGCCGCCTGATGGCCGGGGAGCGCTGCCTGCTGCGCGCCACCGCCATCTTCTCGGTGCTCACGCCGCGCACATGATGCGCCGCCGCCGCTTGGCGCGTCGGCGGCGCTGCGCAATCGTCGCTTCCGACGACGCCGGGCGCCCCGCTGCTGCGCCAGAATCCGCAACAGGATAGCGAGGCTTGGCCGTGCCCTTCCCGGGACGCGGCCATCACGGGCGGGTTCGCCCCGGAACGACGAACGACAAGAGGAGACGACATGGCAGAGGCATACATCGTAGCGGCCGCGCGCACCGCGGGCGGGCGCAAGGGCGGCAAGCTGGCAGGCTGGCATCCGGCGGATCTCGCCGCGCAGGTGCTGAACGCGCTGGTCGAGCGCAGCGGCGCCGATCCGGCACTGATCGACGACGTGATCATGGGCTGCGTCGGCCAGGCCGGCGAGCAGGCCGGCAACGTGGCGCGCAACGCCGTGCTGGCCTCGAAGCTGCCGGAAAGCGTGCCCGGCACCTCGGTCGACCGCCAGTGCGGCTCGTCGCAACAAGCCCTGCACTTTGCCGCGCAGGCGGTGATGTCCGGCACCATGGACATCGTGATCGCCGCCGGCGTGGAAAGCATGACCCGCGTGCCGATGGGCCTGCCCTCCACGCTGCCCTTCAAGAACGGCTTCGGCAGCTCGATGAGCCCGGCCATGCAGGAACGCTATCCCGGCGTGAAGTTCAGCCAGTTCACCGGTGCCGAGATGATGTCGCGCAAGTACGGCCTCACGCGGGACGACCTGGACCGCTACGCGCTGGAAAGCCACCGCCGCGCCATCGCCGCCACGCAGGCCGGCCGCTTCAAGGACGAAATCGTGCCCGTTGCCGTACGCACCGCCGACGGCAGCGCCAACGGCGAGCTGCATACGGTGGACGAAGGCATCCGCTTTGAAGCCAGCCTGGAATCCATCGCCAGCGTCAAGCTGATCGAGGAAGGCGRCACCGTCACCGCCGCCAGCGCCAGCCAGATCTGCGATGGCGCGGCGGGGCTGATGGTGGTCAACGAAGCCGGCCTGAAGAAGCTGGGCGTCAAGCCGCTGGCACGCATTCACCATATGTCGGTGCTGGGCCATGACCCGGTGATCATGCTGGAAGCGCCGTTGCCGGCAACGCTGCGGGCGCTGCAGAAGGCCGGCATGAAGATCGGAGATATCGACCTGTTCGAGATCAATGAAGCGTTTGCGCCGGTGCCGCTGGCTTGGTTGCAGACCACGGGCGCGGATCCGGCACGGATGAATGTGAATGGCGGGGCTATTGCGTTGGGGCATCCGCTTGGTGGCTCGGGGGCTAAGCTGATGACCACGCTGGTGCATGCGCTGCATGCGCAGGGGAAGAGGTATGGGTTGCAGACGATGTGTGAGGGTGGGGGGATGGCGAATGTGACTATTGTTGAGAGGTTATAGGGTTGATTGTTGGGGGGGTCTTCGTCGCTTTTATTTTGCGGCGATGGCTTTTGGGCCCAAGGGCGGCACATTGGGCTCTTGTTGCCTTGGTCGGTATTTCTTTGATCGGCGATAGCTTTTGCACCCAAGTGCCATACGACATCCCCCTGCGGGGGCTGCCGGTCACTTTTCTTTGACCGGCAAAGAAAACTAACGAAAAGAAAGCCGCCCTGCCGGGAGCAGAGCAATAAGGCTGTTTGGGCCTCGGTGGTTGCGTCGTACGGCCCGGAGTGTTGGCTGGCGTGTCCAACCGGCCCGAAGGATATCGCTATGGCATGACCCAATGGTCACGTGGTGGTGCCCCTCATCGCTTTGCTCGGTGAGTGTTCGGGCATCTGCCGTTCGCGGTGCGGAGCGCCACGATCCTGCCTGACTTGGTGGTTTCGTGGTTTTGTCTCTGGCGGTGGCCGCCCGGCCGGGCCTGTCAGAAATTTTGTGTTTAGGGCATAACATGTCGCCAAGGAGCATGTATGCCACGCAAGACGAAGACCAGCCAAGCCGCAGACCGTGAACTGCCGGCCATTCCCGAAGACCTGATCGCCCATTTCGTTAAGGGTCCCATGATG
>NZ_JBFRDD010000045.1:0-71846 GCF_052113425.1 Cupriavidus sp. YAF13 | reverse complement strand
GGCCAACTTCTGCCCACACTCGCTCACCGAACTCAAAACGACCGCCCGCAATCGGCTGCGCAGCGCACAGCAACGCGCTAGCATCATTGCCGCGTGCTGGAAGCAGGCCGAGTTGTGGTGATGTCATCATTTATACAAGGATCAATAGGGCTCGCCGGCAGGCGGGCACCAGAGGCGCAACCATGGCGGATACGTGGCATATGCTTTGCATTGCAACTCCCTGAAAGCAGACCTATCCTCGAAAAGAGGTCTTTGTGCTTCGCAACCGTGCCGGAGGCCCCCTATGAAGCCCTTGATCCACCACTTCCATACCAACCCGCCTCATCACGGTGCGCGGTACTACTTGGCGATTGCGCTCTGCTTGCTGGTGCCGGCACTAGCTTACCTAGGGTGGGCGGCAACTTCGGCAAGCCAGTGAGATGGCCGAGTGTTGCAAGCAGTAAGCCGCGTAGACAAAAAGATCCCTATTGGTCACACTTGCCGAGTTGGCTAGTGGCCCCAGATTTAAGGGGAGTAGCTGCATCACAGCGGAGCTACATAGTGTTGCGGGTATTGGTGTTGTTTCTAATTCTTCTGGCCGTGCGAGCGATCTACTTGCATCGACACGTTGCGGCCATGGGATTGGTTCGACGCGACGCGTCGGGATGGTTCAGTTACGAGTTGCGCCGGCGTGTTCTATTGGTGGCAGTTCCCGGGCACGTTTCCAGCTACCCCGTTCCGAGAGAAGAGCGCGTCCGTGTCGTTCGGCTTGCCGGACTGGTTCTATGGCACAAGGAACTCAGCATTGCGCTGCCGAACGAGGCATGTTCGCATCTGGGCGATATTTCTCCGCAGGAGTTCGATACCCGCTTTCCAAGCTGGCTGCAATTGGGTCCTCCAGGGCGCGGAGCTCAGCGCGGGGCTGCCATGCGGCGGTCTGAGTAGCGCTTGAGAATGCGATGGCTCATGAACGAGCGGCGCCATTGTAGGGCGTGGTGCGTGGGTAATGTCACGCCTTCTCTTTGATGGTCTGCGGCGCTGGCTCTGCGGCCATCCGCTCTGCTGGGTAGGGCCGCATGAAGCTGCGCGCCAGATCCGGATCCCTGCATGTCAGCCAGTCATCCCATTCCGACCTCGGCACGATCACTATCATCCGTTTTTCTTTGCCCGGCGCATGGAAGCGATTCATCAGCGGGTGCTTGTCTGAGTTTACCGTCAGCATGGTGAAGCTGAATACCTCGGCACCGGCCTCGCGCGGCCAGGCCCGCCATAGGCCCGCAATCGCGAAATCAGGTTCGTCCCTTAGCCAGATCCGCCATCGGACCGACTTGGCGCCGCCCTCATAGTTGGGTTCGTAAAAGATGGTAGCCGGCACGAGACAGAACAGACCGTTCGCCCACGCGCCAGCGAATGATCGCTTTTCGCGAATCGTCTCCGATCGCGCATTGGTTGTCTCGAATTTCTTTACGCCCGGCTGAATGCGGGATTTCGGGATCATGCCGAAGGTGCCTATCAAAGCTTGGCGTTTGCCATCCTGATTTGCTTGGATGATCGGTGCCGCATAGTCTGGCCAGGTCTCTGGCGGATAATTGAGCGGCGGCGGCTCGACGCCATAGACGTCGCGCAGCAGCTGGCGTTGGATCGGGGCGTAGTTATTGCACACGGCCAGTCCTCCCTGTTGTCTCGGCAAGAGTATCCGCCCTTCGGCGGTCCCAGAATACTCCTTCTCCCTGGCCTCCCTCAGGGTGGCACGTGTGTCGCGGCTTCAGGCCGAGAAGGAATGGGCCATGCCCCACCTTTGGGGGGGGCGTTGGGAACCTTGCTTGCGCACGGGTACAGTGCCAGCATGCGCAAGGGAATCCGATAGGTCCAGCTGTCCCGCTATCCGATCTGTGCGGCCGGTGGCTGGGCGCGGCGATGTCTTGTCGCGGTAACGCGACAGGCCGGCGGTGAGAGTCACACGGGCAACTGTTTGGTGTCGAGGGTTCAGAATCATGACATTTTCGTACACGCTGATCGATCTCGCTGGCTTTGTTGCGCTGCTGCTGTTGGGCACCCAGATGTTTCAAACCGGCATACAGCGCGCATTCGGTGCCGGCCTTCGATCAATCCTGGGGGGTACGCTGCGCGGACGACTCCGCGCCTTCTTCGGCGGAATGGGTGTAACGGCGGTGTTGCAGAGCAGCACGGCGACCGGACTCATTACTGCCGGCTTCGCTGCCGAAGGGCTCGTCGGACTTGTCCCGGCCCTTGCCGTCATGCTCGGCGCAAACGTCGGCGCAACATTGCTCGTGCAGGTGCTGTCGTTTGAGGTCGCGACCGTCTCGCCGGCCTTGATCCTCGTTGGCGTGCTGATGTTCCGCAAGGCATCGAACGCGCGCGCACACGATCTGGGTCGCATGCTTATAGGCTTGGGCTTGATGCTGCTCGCGTTGCACCAGTTGCTCGAGTTGATGACGGATTACGAGGATGCCCCCAATCTTCGCATGCTGCTGGGCGCCGCCTCCACTGTGCCGTTGGTCGATGTTCTGCTGGCGGCCGGTTTGACCTGGGCCGCAAATTCGAACGTTGCGATCGTCCTGCTCGTCACGGCGCTTTGCGCGCAGAACGTGGTTCCGCCCAACACGGCTTTTGCGCTGGTGTTGGGTGCGAACCTAGGCACCGCGATCAATCCCGTGCTGCAAGCGACTGCACCTAACGATCTGGTATCGAAGCGATTGGCGGTTGGCAATCTGCTCACGCGGGCAGTCGGTGTCTTGGTGGCGCTCGCAGCGCTTCGGCCGATTGGTAGCTTCATGGTCACGATCGAACCGGACAATGCGCGTGTGGTTGCCGATTTTCACACGCTGTTCAATCTGGTTCTCGCCGGCCTGTTCCTGCCGTTGCTTTCCCCCTTCGCAAACCTGCTAACTCGGCTACTGCCGCCGCTAGTGGAGGCTGCCGACCCGTCGCGGCCGTTTCACCGCGATCCAGCCGCGAGGCGGATTCCGATGGCGACGTTCGACAACATGGCGCGCGAGGCACATCGTTTGACGGATGTCCTTGGCCAGATGCTGCCGGGCACCCGTGCCGCAGCCATTAACCGCGACCGGAAGCACATCGCCGGGGTCCGTCAGCGTGACGATATTCTGGATAGCCTAGATAGCGCGACCAAAACCTACCTGACGCCTCTCGATCCCGGGCTGCTTGCTGAGAATGACCATCGGCGCATTCCTGAGAGAGGGTACGTGACGTATGGTGAACGGCAAGATGGATTCGAAATAAGGGAGCACCGTGGCCACACGCTCGAACTCATTAGCGCTGATGGCAAGACGCAGGCGTATTACCCTGCAAAGTCACTGTGGCTCACCTTGCAGGATCTCCAGGTCGTCCAACAACTAGAGTCTGYGGGGGGAGACGCGCAGTCAACGCTTTCTACCTACATCCAAGGGACCGCGTCTTTCGACGACTGTCGCCTGTCCATTATTGGCGAATCCGAGAATAGTACGCGTACGGTCCAGGTTTCTTTTGCAGCCCGGGAAATCAGCACCGCAGACGGGCAAGGCCTTCGCGAATGGCAAGAGGAACTCGGCATTGCCCTCTCCGACGTCCCACTTGGCATCGCAAGGCTCGGCTATAACCGCTCGGACCGTGAGATGCAGGAACCGGATCAGTGGTGGGCGTCGTGCCTCGTGCCAGAAAGCAGCTTGCAGGCGCTGTCCGAGGGTGTTGCGGACGGACGCCTTACTGCTGTCAAGGTTGGGCTATGCCTGAGGGGCGTCTACGTATCCGAGCAGGTTATGGGTGATATTCCCGGGGAGTCATGTGCTTGCCTCAGGCCAGGTAAGAGCGACAACACCATGGAGTCGCCGGAAATCGCAAATGGATACGTTGTTCATCTCTCGCTAGATCTCACGAAAGTCAGCTTGCGCGGGCTCGAACAGAACGAGAGTGCGCATGATGGCCTGGCGCTGCAAGAGCAGAGAAACCTTACCGAGGCAGATGCCGTCAGCGTGCTGGTGGAGAAGCTCAGCAAGCTGGTCGCAAGCTTGAAATGGCTTGCAGCGCTTGTTGCGCTCTTGGTCATCGTTTTCGCATTTAAAAACCGATGATCGAGTGGACCCATACGGCACGAAGACTGGGGCCACAGGCGCAGGGTTAGTGCCACGCGGCGAGAGCAGCGGGGGTCGGGCGATCCCTAGGCTAACAGTGCATTGCTTGCCATTGCGGAGGAATGACGTGTGGATACAAAGGCCTACTGGGGCTCCCCTTGATACTGGGGGTCGCTTCAAAAAACGGACAATATTGCCCGCTGAGATTTCGGGAACCCTGCCAGAAGCTGCCTACCGGGCGGCAAAGGCCTGATCCATCTGGCGTGCCCGCTTCACCTCATCGCTTTGCAGGTAGATCGAGGTGGTGGCCACCGACGCGTGGCGAAGGTTATCGCGCACGGTGGTCAGCTCCGCGCCACGGGCCAAGGCATGGGTCGCGTGCGTATGCCGCATCCAGTGGGGACTGGCCCGATGCAGCTTTTCCGCGACTGTCGGGTGATCGCCGGCGAGGATGTCCGCAGCCTGGCCAAAGAAGCGCCGCATTACCGTCCACAGGCGGGTGCCGGTGATGCTGGTTGCGCTGTCCTGCTCCAGGCTGGCGATCAAGGGCGTCTTGGGATTCCAACGGGCTGGCGTCACGGGCAGGCCGCGCTGCACGAGATGCTGATCGAGGGCCGTTCGCGCAAGCGGTGGTAACGCCACTTTTCCAGGCCGACTGCCCTTACCGATCAGGTGGAGCCAGTCGGCCCGATATCCTTCATTCATCTGCATGGCAAGGGACGCAAGCAGCGGTCGCTGCCGTTTTGGAAGAGCACAGCCCGAGATGTTCGCGACTGGCTTGGCCGTAATCCGCAGCTGACCGAGCGATCGCCGCTGCTGCCCACACGTCAGGGCAATGCAATGAACCGAGCCACGGTCTGTCAGCGGCTGAAGCTGGCGACCAAGGCAGCGTCGGATCGGCATCCCGAACTCGCTAACGTCAAGGTATCCCCGCACCGCATCAGGCATTCGACCGCAATGGCGATGCTGCAGTCCGGTGTATGGCCCACTGAGATTGCGTTGTGGCTCGGTCACGAGAGCCCGACGACGACGCACATGTACGTCGAGGCGGACCTCGAGATGAAGGAACGCGCGCTCGCTCGATTGAATCCGCCAGATGTGAAGCGAGCTCGGTACCAGCCACCCGAGACGCTTCCGCGATTCCTGAAGTCGCTGTGATTATGTGAACCAAATGGAGGACACGCCGCGCTTCCAACCGAGCGCGGCCCCTCGCTCGTCTCAGCCGGATTTACATAAAAACGCTGTTCGCATTAGACGCGTCATGTACATAAGACCATAGCGCGTCGAACTACACGTACATCGAGGCGACCTGGTCCCAACAACTGCCCGACTGGATCGCCAGCCATGTGGTGCCCTGAACTTCTTCGGCGGTTGCACCGAGTTGTGGGTGCCGGACAATCGGCGCAGCGGCGTGACCAAAGCGTCGCGCTACGAGCCGGACCTTAACCCGACCTATCAGGACCTTGCCAACCACTACGGCGTGGCTGTGCTGCCGGCCCGCGTACGCCGCCCCAAGGACAAATCGAAAGTGGAGAATGCGGTGTTGGTGATGTCGCGCTGGGTGCTGGCGCGCCTGCGCCATCAGCGCTTCTTCAGCCTTGGCGAACTGAACCGCGAGATGCGTGCCCTGCTGACCGCCCTGAACCAACGCCCGTTCAAGAAGCTGCCCGGCAGCCGCGCCAGCGCCTTCGCCGAAATGGATCAACCAGCCTTGCGCCCCTTGCCAGGACAGCCCTATGAGTACGCCGAGTGGAAGCTTGCCCGAGTCGGCGTTGACTACCACGTCGAGGTCGACGGTCACTACTACTCGGTTCCTTATCAACACGCACGCGAGCAGGTCGATGTGCGCGTCACCGGAGCGACGGTCGAGATCTTCCGCCACGGCCAGCGGCTGGCCAGTCATGCCCACTGCGCCTTCAAGGGCCGGCACACGACGGTTGACATGCATATGCCGCGGACCCACCGCGAGGTCGCAGGCTGGAGCGCGGAGAAACTGACCAGCCGGGCTACTGCCATCGGCCCCCGCTGCACCACGCTGGTCGAACGCTTGTTGCGCCAGCGGCGCCATCCGCAGCAGGCGTTCCGCAGTTGCCTGGGTGCGCTTCGGCTGGGACAGGAGTTCGGCAACGCGCGCCTCGAAGCGGCCTGCGCGCATGCGCTCAAACTCAACACCGTGAGTTGGAAGAGCCTGCAATCGATCCTCAAGAATAGCCTGGACTTGCAGACCCCGCCGGGCGCGCAACGCACGCTCGACCTGCCGGAGCACGAGAACCTGCGCGGCGCCCACTACTACCAATCGAACTCCATCCTGCACTGAAGCGCCAACGAAAGGAAAATGATGCTGCACCATCCCACCTACGACAAGCTGAACAAGCTGCGCCTGTTCGGCATGGCGCGCGCCTTGCACGATCAGGGCAGCCTGGACCTTGATCACCTCGGCTTCGAAGAGCGCCTCGGCCTGCTGGTTGACCGCGAGGCGACCGAGCGTGATGGGCGGCAGTTGGCTTTGCGCCTACTGCGCGCCAAGCTCAAGCCGAATACGGTTGCCGAAGACACCGACTACCGCCACGCACGAGGACTGGACAAGCCATTGTTCCAGCGCCACTGGCCGGCCAGTGGCTGTCTGAGAAGCAGAAGGTGCTGCTGACCGGCCCGACGGGCGTGGGCAAGACTTGGCTCGCTTGCACGCTGGCCCACCAAGCGTGCCGTCAGGGCTACAGCGCCTACTACGTGCGCTTGCCGCGCCTGCTCGACGAACTGAGCATCGGCCGAGCCGACGGCCGTTACACCAAATTGCTCAAGCAGTTGGCCAGAATTGACGCCTTGGTGATCGACGACTGGGGTCTGGCTGTCCTCGACGATGTGCACCGCCGCGATCTACTGGAGGTGCTCGACGACCGCCACGGCGCCCGTTCAACCATCGTCACCAGCCAATTGCCGATCGATCACTGGCACGCCGCCATCGGCGATGCCACATTGGCCGACGCGATCCTCGACCGGCTCGTCCATAACGCGCATCAGCTCACGTTGAAAGGTGATTCCATGCGAAAAATGCGCGTCCGTTTGACAGCGCAGACTGACCAGGAGTAAAAGCCGAACTTCGACCCCGCGTCGCTGCGCCCGTAGTGTCCAGTTTGGCCTGGAACGCGTGCCCAGTTTGCGTTGGAACAGGTGCCCAGTTTGCGGCGGAGCGGGTGTCCAGGTTCGGCGGAATACGCAGACGGGAGCGACACGCGGTGCTTGGGTCCAGCAGGACCAAATCATAGACGCCCCCCTGGGGGAAAGACCGTGCTGTCAGTACATGGCTTCGGCGGTACATGGCATGGGGTTAGGCGAAAGGGGAGCCCGCGGCCGCGGCGACCGGTATCGAGGAGAGGTCGCGGACGAGATGACTAGATTCCTCGAGCCAAAGCGCGCGGTCTCCCATAATCTTCGCGTTGCATTCTATTCTGCTTAGACTATGAAGGATGAAGCAGAGGATGTGAGATGGGGGTGACATGCACGCGAGTAAGTTTGCGCGAGGATATCTGGAATTAGCTGGCATCCTGGCGGTGGCAGCTGGCCGGACCGTTCAACGCGGCGAAGGACCAGCGAAAGGTGACCTAGTCACGGCTCATGGCGAGTCAGACCCCTCAGTGAAGTTCAACTTGCTCATCATCGAATCGAACGCACCGGGCGAGTGGCTTGCAGAGGTCTTTGCCATTGGATGCGGGCTCGAGTCGTTGACCACGTTTGACGGCGTGGATCTCGGGGACAAAGTGCCAATCTTGCTGGACGAGATTTCGGGAATTATTAGGCGTAGCCGGGCGCAATGAGAGCACCTGAGGGATTTCGGTTCCCCTCCGGCATTCTTCGGCTTGGCCACGTGCTCGGTCCGAAGTCAAACACGCATCGGCGGAACGAGTTCGCATGCGCTTACGCGGACCATAACCCATTTGCAAACGTCGCCTTCGCCGCTGCGCAGTTCGTTCATCCGAGCGTGGTGGTGACCGACTGGATCATGCCGCATGCCGATGGCGCGATGCTTTGCAAAATGCTGCTACGCGAGCCAAGCCTTAGCGCCACGCCAATCGTGATCTCGACCAGTTGCAAGCTACAACCCGTGATCGCCAATCCGACCGTCCGCTACTGCCCGAAACCCTGCCTGCCCGACGATGTGGTGCGGGCCGTTCGTGACCTCCTTGGCGACGCGGCCTTCCCATGTGTGTACGACGCGCTGCAGTCTTGAAACTCTCCCCGAGGGCTGATCTGGACGATGACAGCTGGCGGCAATACTGGCGGGACCGATACCCGCCGGCGATTACTTCTGGCTGGCCTGGCCGCTCTTGGTCGGGCTTCCGGGCGTACCCCAAGACGCAGAACGCGAGAGGCCGGCCCCCCCAATTTGGCAAGGCTTCGACCCAACTGGCCAGCACCAGCAGTCCAGGGTTTCTCGACCCATGCCGCTGCTCCCGGCATTGCGCACCTGAGCGTGACAGCCATCCGGACATCCCAGCGACTCTCGCCACGGCGCGGCTTATAAGCTCGGCAGTCCTGCCAAAGGCAGAAAATATCGTGAATAACATTCACGGGGTCCCGCGCAAGGACGGCCGGGAACGTCACCAAGGAAGGCGCGAGATATGCGGAATCGCATCCTCCTGCGCAGGGGAAGGCAACAGTAGCGCACGGCGTGCACGACACAGTCGTAAAGCGGCAGCCTAGCCTATCTACCACACACAAGCGATCCGCCCGCCTGACCAACGGGTCCGCCAATGCTGCTGGCGGAGCACACGGCGCTGCAGGCGGAAGCCGTCGGGTTGCTGAGGCTGGCATGGCCGCTGCGACAAGCGAAATAATTTCGTAACAATGGTTGGGACACGAGGGGCGAGACCTAACATTATAAGAAGGGAGGAAACCCTCCTGACAGGCTGCCAAGGGACCGTCCGCAAGCGAAGCGGGCGATGGTGTCTCAAGGGTGACCTCAGGAACTGTGACTAACCTCAGGTTCTTAGTGAGACGACCATGAACTATGAAGAACGCGATACTTATGGCATGTATAAAGGCAACCGCGCCGAAGGGCCTGGTCCCCACTTGATGGGTGCCGACACCCTGGTTGGGAACGACGTCTACAACCACAAAGGCGAGGATCTGGGCGACATCAAGGAAATCATGTTGGATATGCGCACCGGAAGAGTGAGTTATGCGGTGTTGTCATTCGGTGGGTTCCTCGGCATGGGGGAAAAGCTGTTCGCCGTGCCATGGAATGCATTGACGCTCGACACGGCGAACAAGCGCTTCGTGCTAAACGTGGAAAAGGATAGCCTTGAAAGAGCACCGGGATTCAATAAGGACAAATGGCCAGATATGGCCGACCAGTCCTGGGCGATACAAATCCATTCGTTTTATGGCACTCAACCGTATTCAGACGAACCGCGCATATAACCTAATCTGCTGCCTCGTCCGCGCGGCTTCTTAAGCGCGGACTGGCAAGCGCAGGTAATTGTATCGGCTGCTCGAACGTTGCTTGCCCTACCTCCGTCACCCTCCAATCAGTCATGCCCAGAAGCTTCGCGTGAGCTGTCGCTTCAGCGGGCTCTGATACGAGGCGTTCTTTGGCCAAATTCAGTTTTTTCGCACGACTCCAGAAATTAGTCAACGTCAGACGTGGGAGAGGCAGCGTGAAATGCCGGACTGGAATGGACTGGCTACGGCGAGCGGTCAATGCCAGGCAGAACTTTTCGTTGCGATAGTGGTTGATTCCTCCCAGGCGACGGGCATGTCACGAGCTGACCGGGTACGCCAACCATTCATCGGTGCCGGTTTGCAAGTGCCCTGCGCCAGGCACATATTTTGCGGGTTGGACCATGGCTCAAACGGTTCAGTAACCGTCACCACACAGGAGCTCGACGATGACAAACGAGAATGGCAGGCCCGATTCGAAGCCACGGGCCAAGCCCTGCACCCGCGGCCATATCGAGCAGCCGGGGGAAGGCCGCAAAACCACGCAGCCGGGCGAGCACGACCCGCAAAGCGAGCAGCCCGCGGATCTGGCGAGCACCTCCCGCTAGCAGGTGCTGGAGCGCTAGCGGCGGCTCTTGCAGCGGATGGGGCGTGTAAATATTTTTCGCCAGGTAAAAGAATCCATGAAGACCTTTCACTGCGGCAGTTGCTCCAACCTGGTTTTTTTTGAGAACGTCACCTGTGAGCGCTGCCAGGCGCCGCTTGGCTACGTCTACGACATCTCGCAGATCTGCGCGTTCGAACCCGCGGAATGCAACCTGTGGCGCAGCTTAAATGCCGGCGCGCAAGACAAGCTTTACAAGCAATGCCAGAACTACGCTGTGGCAGGTGTGTGCAACGGCATGATCCCGGCCACTTCGGAAGACGTGCTTTGCGAGTCATGCAAGCTAACGCGCACCACGCCATGCCTGGATACGCCGAACAACCGGCTCTACTGGGCCCGGCTTGAGGTAGCCAAGCGCCGCGTCCTCTATACCTTAACCGCCCTGGGCCTGCCGCACGTGTCCCGCGAGGCCGCTCCGGAATTCGGGCTGCAATTCGACTTCCTGGAAGACGTTGGCGAGGAGCGCGTGATGACCGGGCACGACAACGGCCTCATCACCATGAACATTGCCGAGGCCGACGACGCCCATCGGGAAAAAACGCGTTCGCTGATGGGCGAGCCGTACCGCACCTTGCTGGGCCATTTCCGGCATGAGATCGGCCACTACTATTTCGATCGCCTGATCGCCGGCACCCGCTGGCAGGCACCGTTTCGCGAGCGCTTTGGCGATGAGCGCGCGGACTATGGCGAAGCGTTGAAGGCGCACTACGACAAGGGCGCGCAGGAGGGCTGGGAGCAAAACTACGTCAGCGCCTACGCGGCCACCCACCCGTGGGAGGACTGGGCCGAAACCTGGGCACACTATCTCCACATCGTCGATACCGTGGACACAGCCGCGGCATGCGGCCTTGCGCTCAAGCCAGGCACGGCAGGAGAGCCCACCCTGACGGACCAGACGCCCGTCGGGGATGCCAGCTTCCAAAGCCTGATGGACCGGTGGTTTCCGCTCACCTACGTGCTCAACAGCCTGAACCGGAGCCTGGGCGTGCCGGATGTCTCCCTGTTCGCGCTGAGTCCTGTCGTGGTCGATAAGCTGCGTTTCGTGCACGAGGTGGTGTCGGCCGGGCCGCAGGCCGCATTGCCTAATCCGTAAGGCGCTTATTCCGGCTCGATAATCGCCACCGTTTCCACGCCATTGACCTTGTCGAAGGTTGCGTGGACCTTGCTCCCTTCCTTCAGAGATGGGGCCCAATATCACCCCGATAGCAATTGGCTTGGACACCGTCGAGCAGGTGTGCTGGGGCTTTGATAATCATATAGCCGGCCTCCCCTCTGGCTAACCTGGATGGCCAGATGAATCGAAATCAGGAAATTCGTCGTCAAGTATCTCGAACACCTCTTCCGCCTTTCCTCCTAGATTGGATTCAAGATTTCGCAACAAGTGTTCATCGGAGCGCAGCCATCTATATGCCCGCTGCACATCCTCAAGGGTGGGCTCGATCTCCAGAATCCGTGCAATCACTTCGCCTTCAAATGGACCGATAATCTCGCGGATTTCACTAGCGCTTGCGTATCGCGAATCGGTCTTGGTGTTGCGCATGGCAATGTCTCCGATCGTGTGCACTCGGTACCATCGTCGAACTCACCGAATGCGTCTATGGGCCTTGTCGCGCAGGCATGGAATGTCTTCGGTACTGATCACCACTCCTGGTTTCGACCTCAATGATTTCAGCTTAGCAGCTGCGTTTGCCAGGCTCCAACCCTCCGACTAGGCCGCGAGGTTACCCAGTGAGACGATTCCGGATAGCCAGAAAGACCAGGCCAGCCGAGTGGCTGGCCGAGAATTTAGCTTCAGCTGCACTCTGCGCGAAGGATGAAGGAAGGTGTCATGATCGACGTGACGGACGCTGGGTGCCGGAGGCTTGGATTCGCGACAGCCTTTTCGTTGACCCGGCCCACTCCGGCCGGAAGCCCCGTCCTGCCTGAAACCCAGACGCACTATGGCAAGGGCGACACCTTGCGCGTGGTAGAGCTGTTTGCCACCATCGGGCCTCGTTGCTGCAACCCGGTTGGCTTGCGGGATGCCTTGCTGCGATGGCACGGCATGACGCATACGGTCATCAGAAGCGCTGGATTGTCGGACCCGGGCGCTCAACCCTGGGCGCCCAAGCCGAGGCCGCCATCGAGAAATTGAGCGATTGGATCACCGTGCCAGCGTTACGACTACTGGAGCAACTGTGTCCTAACCGCGAATAGGTGCAAGCGTCGCGATTGGCTGACGCACACTACTCGCGACTTCTTAGCGACTTATATTGGGTCGATTGGCGCCACATCAGGCCTCAGGCGTTACGTCTTGGCGGCGCGCGACCCATGCTCGACGGTCTGCTTGGCCGCCTTCGGCGTCGTCCTGCTCGCCGCATTGAAATTACTTTCGGCGACTTCGATCGCCTGTTTCACGGTCTGGTACATTGTTTCTGACAGTTTGTTGTTGGCGGTGATCACCGACGTCAGCGCGGTAACGGCGGGCTCCGAACCCGCCGGCGCGCTGTTCGCAAGATTCTCGACGAGTACCTCGCATTGCACCCCGATGGCCTTGGCGAATGCGGATTGCGTGGCGGACCCAATGTCGTACAGTTGACGGCAGTACGACAGCACGTTCTCGCCGATCGGCTGCATCAGACTGGCTTGCAGCGCGAGTAGCTCTTGCTGGTCTTTGACAGCTAACGACTTCTGTGCGAGCTCCCGCGTTTCCGCCAGCGTCGACTTCATTACCTCCAGATTCAGCGCAACTAGTCTCTCGAAGCCTGCGAAGGCCTGGTTCGCCAATCCAAACAGGATGGCGAGGTTGGCTTGTTCAAATGCCGCGATTTGCTCGGGAGGTAGCGGATTCATCATGAAACTCCTGAAATTCGACTCGACGCGTGTCCGAGAGAATCGGACGACTATTTTTGTGCGACAGGATGTGTGTTGGACTACAGGGGCGTATCACGATGCAATGCAACCTCGTGCGGGTTAGACGCATAGGCACCCATCAGCGATGACGATCAAGCGAACCACTCGCCTACAGTGCCATCATGAGGGCCGCATACAACGCCCCCAGCTCCCTCAGCGAATTCCCGCGATGGCATTGAGGATGGTACCGCCCCTAGCCGTGATGCGGGGACGTTGGTGTCCGGAGGGGAGTTCCTCTAGGTTGACGAACTGGTGTTCGAGGAGGGTGTCAAGATCCGCGCGATCCAGTTCAGTGGCGGCCGGGCCGTCCTTGATCAGCATGAGGGTCGCCAATTCATGAGGACTCAGCATCCTGTTGTCTCCTATGTTTAAATTCAGGTCTTCTGGGAGGCGTCACTTGTAGTCCTCGCACTGTGCGCATGGGACGCGGTGGAGACTGTGACTTCCTTTGTACGAGGTCCTCGACCACGGGGCGCCTACCGCGCGCGCCCGGAAGACTTATTCAATACCGTCCCAGGCGCATTATCAAGGTGTGACATGTTTTTTTAGGACAGTCTTCGCCTGGCCGACGTCCAACTGTCGCTTCCTGGATCGCTTGTACATCGTCCAGACCGCCCGACTCCATCGCGGTCTCTGCCATGCACCGCATGCTTGAATACCTGACATCGCCATCCTAAATTGTGACTAGATCTTAGGCCAATCGATGTTGCAGTGCGGGATCACCGGAGGGGGCTGTTGACTCGGCGGTTCCGCCGGAGAGGCCCATGCTGTAGCCTGTGGACGCGGTTGCCTGGCCGGTGGGGTCTTTCGGCCGAATCCTCGGCGTTGGCGGGAAGCTGTTCGGCCTGCGCCGACCTTCGACCTGCAATGCAAATGTTTCGTGCTCGAGCTGACTCCATGCATTTGGGCGGCACAGTTTTCTGCCTAGTCTTTGCAGATCCGCGCCAGGAACCGACGGTGCGCCAAGCAGAAGAATCCGACGACTGATAAGGAGGTCGACATGATGACGAAATGGTTGTTCGCTGCCATCTTTTCGCTGATGGTTACTGTGCCGACGAGCTTGGTACTCGCAAGAACCGCGTCCGCAGCGGGTTCAAAGGCGGATTACGACGCCGCGGTGAAACAGGCCGACGCTGATTACAAGGCAGCCAGCGCCAGGTGTGGCGAGATGACGGCCAACGCCAAGGATGTTTGCAAGGCCGAGGTCAAGCGGGATCGCGATGTTGCGAAGGCCAACGCCGAAGCCTCGCGCGACGGCACCGCCAAGGCGCAAGCGAAGGCACACAAGGTTAAGGCTGACCGAGACTACGACGTGGCTAAGCAAATGTGCGGCGACAAGACGGGCAACGACAAGGATGTTTGCGTGAAGGAAGCCAAGGTTGCTCACGAGAAGGCGCTTGGCGCGTCCAAGGTCGAGAAGGCTGCCGCCACGGGAACCAGCACAGATGTCGCGGAGGCTCGTCGCGAAGCCAAGAAGGACACCATGGACGCCAAGTACAAGGCCGACAAGGAGAAATGCGATGCCCTGTCCGGCGATGCCAAGGACAAGTGTACGGCGGACGTGAAGGCACGGTACGGCAAGTAATCGGGCAAGTCACAGACGGAGGTCTCGGACGCTAACTATCTGGCTGATAAGGACAAGTGCGATTTCGGCAGCGCCAAGGACAAATGCATTTCGGACGCGAAGGCCAGATTCGGCACGTAGTCATTGCCTCGGTGGGCGGGGCATGCCGTCGCCGCTTGTTGAGGAAGTGGGCAGGTCCGGCAGCGGATTCACCATCAGGAACCCGAATGGGAGTTGATCATGAACTGGGATCAGATCGAAGGCAAGTGGGAGCAAGCRAAAGGCAAGGTCAAGGAAAAGTGGGGAAAGCTGACTGACGATGACCTAACCCGGATAGAAGGTAAGCGCGATCAACTCGCTGGAAAAATCCAGGAACGCTATGGCTATACGAAGGAACAGGCTGAGGAAGAAATGAAAGCTTGGGAGCGTGACACCAAGTGGTAGACATTGCTCAACGCGCTGGCGCCTGTCATTGAGTAAGGAACGTTTGCGCCCGGTGCCACCAGTGAGGTTTATCCCCATAGGCCGCAACACGCCTAGAGGGAAAACCATCCTTTATCCGTTCTACCCGAAGTGGAGTGGGCTCGCGCATTTGAACTGCGGTAGGTTTGGCCTTGAATGAGGTAACGCGCCAGAAACGTTGCTGCTCATACGCGATCATCTGCGCCTCGAACCAGGACTTCGAACCGCGTCTACCGTAATCCTCGGCTACCCCGGCGTGCCTAGCTATCGGCATGCATCCTACGTGCACGCACGTGGCGTCGAATTTCGCTGGGACTGTCGGGTAAACAAGCTTGAATCTCCTTGAAACAGGATTGGACCGCGCGGCCACCCGGGCAGGCCACTTCCGCTCGTTCTGGCCTTCGGATTAGTAGGATAGGCGGCCCCGGCGCCTGCCGTGCCGGCTTTGCGGCAATACGGGCAAGATGGCGCTGCGGCGCGTCCAGCTTGTGCAGCCGTCGCCCGCGACGGACAAGCTTGCGATGGCGATCGCGCAGGGCGTCGCGAGCCAGTGCTCTTACCGACATCGTCAGCGGCATTTGCTTTGACGGTTCCGCATCATCCCGCCAGGGCGCAATCGCCATTGAAGCGAGGATACCGATTGGTGTCCAAACAGAGTCGCCAGCAATGAAGCTCAGCCGAGTCACCGTACTGGTCGCCTTGTTGGCAGTCGCCGGAGCCGTGGTATTGGAGCGCAAATGAGACCGCCGGAAAGCTCCCGGGACGACTCTCCTTCGGCCCGGGCACCGCCCCTAAGTCGAAGACCGCTCGACTCGCAGGCGACGGCGGCCCCGACGCCAGCCCCCCGCCGCGCTGCCGAGAAGAAGTGACCCGCCAATGACCACATACATCCTACGGAAACGCCAGGCCATCCTGAGCATCAAGGTCTCCGTTGCCGCTAGGCCAATCGTGGACGACGTCGTCGCCCCGATGCGAGGGGTACGTCGTCAATACCAGTTCACCTTCCGGGACATGCTGATGATACGCACAGCGAATTCGTTGTGCGAAGCAAAGATCCCGAGCCACAGCTCGCGCGCGCTAACTCGCTTTAAGGAAGATTGGAGAGGGGAGTGACCGCCAAGCTCTGCCCGACTACTTGCCGTACTTCGCCTTCGCATCGGCCGTGCACTTGTCCTTGGCATCGCCGGACATGGCATCGCATTTCTCCCTGTCGGCCCTGTACTTTGCGTCCAGGGTGTCTTTCTTGGCTTCGCGACGAGCCGCCGCGACATCTGTGCTGGAGCCGGTTGAGGCGGCCTTCTCGACCCTGGCCGCGCCAAGCGCCTTCTCGTGAACAACTTTGGCTTCCTTCAAGCAAACATCCTTGTCGTTGCCCTTCCTGTCGTCGCCGCACATTTCCTTAGCCACGTCATAGTCTCTGTCGGCCTTGACCTTGTGTGCCTTCGCTTGCGCCTTTGCGGTGCCGTCGCGCGAGGCATCGGCGTTGGCCTTCGTAACATCTCGATCCCGCTTCGCCTCGGCTTTGCAGACGTCCTTGTCGTTGCCCTTCCTGTCGCCGCACTTGTTGCTCGCTGTCTTGTAATCAGCGTCGGCCTGTTTCAGCGCGGCGTCGTAATCTGCCTTCGCACCCGCGGCCAAGGCTTGTGCAAGTGCAGAACTCGCCCGGACGGTAACCTTGTCCATGATCTTTCTCCTTAATATGAGTGAATTACCGAGCATATGAACAAACGTCTGGTGCTCAAATTCAGCATTGAGTGTGAGTGCCCGGCAGCACTGATCCACAATGTGATTTCCAAGCAATGAATCGCGCCGATAATCTATATCCTTCCTGTGTCGTCGTGTCCTTCGCGAGGCATCTCCGTTAGATTCGGTTGTTCCCGGGCATCTGCACGACTCGGCGTCAAACTAACCAGAAAGGCTGACATATAGTCCGCAGTGCTGTCGGTACGATAGCGGACATATGTGCACAGGCGACTATGCCGGCCAGCCGCAGAATGCTAGGCACTGTGCTCGGTCGGACTGGCGCGCCGGCCCTGCGGTCAGGCGGACCACCGGTCGAAAGCGTAGTCAAGGTGGGCTATCGCGTGCACAAATCGTGTGGATCTTTGCGGACGTGCTCAACGTGCTGGACAAGCGAGTCAACGATATCGACTACTGCTATGCCTCCCTGCTCAAGGGCCAGACCTCGCCGGTCGACACCAACTTCGCGCCCACCGGCATCAATGACCACCATCTCCATCCCGCGGAGCCGCGGACGATGCGGGTTGGGGTGACTGGAAATTCTGAGTGGGCGAGGCCGAAGCGGATGCAGGGCTACATTGGAGCGAGGCCGCGACCGACAAATTGGCCATGTCTAAGGAAATGTTAGTCGAGCGCCCAAAGCATGATTGGGTACGCCGCGCGCATCAATCTTGACGAGAGCGCACGGCGAGGCGTGCAGCCTGCCCCAAGGCTGTGATGCAAGGAGCATTTACGAAAAATTATGGCTGGCCAATGATTATTGGCCGGGAATAATTTGCCCTAATTGGGCAACGCGGGTCCACCCGCGAGGTCGCCTCTAGCGCGGCCGTGCGATGTTGGGGTGCCTGGAACCTCATGGTGCGCGCTGTCGCTACCGCGCTCGTCAATCGCGCAGTGACCTGGAGGTTTGGCGCGAAGAAGTTACCTGGCCTTGAGGTGTTCCACAATCGCTGCGCACGCTGGTTGCCGTGCCGACCCTACTGACCAACGAAGCGACCAACCGCACGTGGGCGTGACCGGGCATAGATCGGATTCGGCGCGCCACCTCATAGCCGTCCATGTCTGGCAAGCCGATATCCAGAAGCACCACGTCGGGCCTGAAAGTGTAATCCAGCGCGGCGTGCCCCTCGGCGGCGACTTGACCAACGTGCTGGCAAAGCGGCCCGCGGTGCCGCGCAGTCGACGACCCTACGGCATTGGATGGTGGCCGAAGTAGTGCGGCGAAAAGCACCTTGCTAGCACCGAGGGTGGCGTGGGGTCGAGGGCGAGATCCGACGCCGCACCCTAGCGGCCGTGGCCGCGCCTGATGGGTCACTCTAGCAATGCCAAGGCCGGCCGCGTAAGAAGAATTTTGGAGTGCCCGGTATCTGGTAAAGATCCCTTTCTAGTCGTTCGCTAGTCGGCGTATATTTAGATTGCGGCACCGCCCCGCCAATTGCCCGCGTATAAGTGCCGCAACGGGCATCTCACGAGTAATGAGGCCAGACGCATGCAGACGCATGAAAACCCTAGGGAAAATCATCTCTTGTCTGTTCTGCCCGAAGTGGAGTGGGATCGCCTAACTTCGCTACTGGTCGCGGTCGATATGCCGCTAGGCCACGTGATTTACGAGTCTGGAGACCGCCTCGATCACGTGTACTTCCCGACCACGTCGATCATTTCTCTTCTCTACGTAATGGAGGACGGCTCGTCAGCCGAGATTGCGATTGTCGGTAATGAAGGCATCGTGGGGGTTGCCCTTTTCATGGGAGGGGAAACCACACCGAGCCGTGCGATCGTGCAAAGCGCTGGCCGTGCCTATAAGCTGAGCAGCGCCGCCATGAAGCAAGAATTCAATCGAGGTGGCCCAATGCAGCGACTGCTGCTCCGCTATACGCAGTCACTGATCACGCAAATGGCGCAGACCGCTGTCTGCAATCGACATCATTCAATCGACCAGCAACTTTGCCGTTGGCTGTTGCTGAGCATGGACCGCTTGCCGTCCAACGAACTGCGCATGACACAGGAGTTAATCGCCAACATGCTGGGCGTGCGAAGATCTGGCGTGACAGAGGCGGCGCTGAAACTGCAGAGCGCCGGCCTGATCCGCTACCACCATGGGCATATCGAGGTACTCGACCGGCCTGGGCTGGAGCAGCGCGTGTGCGAATGCTATGCCGTCGTGAAGCAAGAATGCGATCGTCTGTTGCCCGACCTACGAGCGATTTGAGCCTGTCAGGTTAGCACGTGCGAACCACTCCGGGTCCCCATGGCAAAAATGCGACTGGCTGACTTCATTCTGCGCGACATGGAGACCATCCTGGTGCAGTGGGAAGCGTTTACGGGTACCCAATTGCCGGCCGCGGCGAGTATGAACCAGCGCATTGCGCGACCACACGGAGCAAATTCTGCGGGCAGTCGCAAAGGATTCGTCTACTTTCCAGACCAAGATAGCCCAGGCAGTCGAGGGGGATGGCCCCCCAATTGCTCGACGCTACGGAAACCGCAGCACAGACGCATGCCCATCTTCGCTTGCGAAGCGGCTTCGACATCAATCAACTGGCCGCTGAGTACCGGGCTCTGCGTGCAAGCGTTCTTCGTCTATGGATAGACGATTGTCAGCCTGAATCGCCCGATCGATCGGTCTTTTCACTGCGCAAGTGGACCAGGCTCGCAACTTGTTTCTTGGAATGCTGGGGCACGACATGCGAAGCCCCCTACTACTCGCGGGGCGCTGTCCGAACATCACGACTTGTGGATGCGTAGTTGATTCTCTACCGACTTCACGCCGGCGACCCCGTGGACAACATCGGCTGCCGTCTGCTTCTGTGCCGCTGACGGAACGCTGCCGGTTAGCCGTACCACGCCTTCGCGGGTGCGCACGTGGATGTTGGTCGAACTCAGATTCTTTTGCTCGAACAGGCTAGCCTTGACCTTGGTCGTGATCGCCGTATCGTTGATGCCCTCACCAGCCGTCTCATGCGTGGGATTGGGGTTCATGGGCGACGCCGCCGGGGCGTCAGTTGCACCTTGGCTAAGCGGAGCATATAAGCTCGCCGCGAGCATGATGCATGCGGCGCCCGTGGCGAATTTGATGAGAGGGCTGGATTTCATTTGAACTACCTCGATTTGGATCGAATCAGTGATTGCAGACGGAGTGCTCCGGTAATCAAATTGCCCTGAAAATGGCGGCCGGCCGGCTTGGCATCACGAAAGATCCGCTCCTTCGTCACGCAGCTCCCCCGAAGAACTCAGGCTGACACCATTTCATCTTGAAGTCGGTACGATGGCGGACACGGTGAACTTCATATGCACACTTGGAACTCGCTGACCGTTGTTCCTGGGGTGGTCTTCGTTTGTCCGTGTGACCCATCCAGAGCATGCACTTCGTCGTCGGGTTCCATCACGTGAAGCAGAGATACGATTGCCATGGTCGGGAACTGGTTGATATGCTCTACAAGATTCCCCTGTGGTGGCGCGTGGAAAGATCGCATCACTCTCGAGGGGCACTGAGGCCAACAGCTCCTTCACTGAAAAGAAAGTCCATGAAGGCAATCGCCATGATCTACGCGGACCTCTTGCCTGATTTCGTAGAGCGCGGGGCCGACCTGACTTCGCCAAAATCCACCTGCGAACTGAGAGCCACCGCTATTGCACGGTAGCGTACCGACTCGATTCAAGTTCCCATCTACTTTCACTTCAAACGCGGCTCTACCAGGACCGGAGCGATTGGTGGCAAAAAGGGGAGTACCAATCACTGACACGACTCGCCGTGAAAAGCTCCACCGCAGTGCGATGCCACTGAGGTGAGGCGGATCGTCGCTGAGGCTGCGCTCGCCCACGTTGCTTCCGTCGCGGCCCGTACCGCCCAGAACCGTTGACCTAGGGTAATGAGCAGCCGCGCGCTGCGCTTACGCTGAAGTAATTGCTGAATATAGAGAGCGAAAATGCGTTGCCTGCTTATTGCGTTGTCGATCGTGCTCTGCCCGCTGAGTTCAGTTAGCGCTCAGACCAGCGTATACGTCGGATCGAGTGGCGTCAGCATTGGTATTAACTTGCCGGCGTATCCGGCGCTCGTCCCGGTCCCGGGCTATCCCGTCTACTATGCCCCTCAGTTGAAATCGAATTACTTCTTCTACGACGGCCTGTACTGGGTGTACCAGGGAGATAGCTGGTATGCGAGTAGCTGGTACAACGGGCCGTGGCAGTTGGTGGGACGTTATGATGTGCCGCTGTTCGTGCTGCGCATTCCGATCCGCTACTATCGGAGACCTCCAGCGTACTTTCGCGGCTGGGATCCTGGCGCACCACCACGCTGGGGTGARCACTGGGGCCGCGACTGGGAAGATCGTCGAAGCGGGTGGGACCAATGGGACCATCGCACCGCTCCACCTTCCGCACGGTTGCCCGACTACCAGCGGCAGTATTCGGGGGTCCGATATCCTCGCGCAACAGAACAACAAAATGCGATTCGATCCGAGAACTACCACTACCAGCCGCGTGAAACCGTAACGCAGCAGCATTATCAACAACAGGGCAACGCGGGGAGCTTCCGCGTCCAGCCGCAGCCGCAAGCCCCTGTGCAGCAACGATCTTCGACACAACAGGATCATTCGCAGCCGAATCCGCAACCGCAGCAGGTTCAACCTCCGCTACCGAGACCCAGACAACCTGTCCAGCAGATGCCGCCTTCAGAGACCGTACACTCTGTGCAGCCGCCACCGCAAATGCAACGCCCCCAGCCTGGACCACAGGACACCATGCAGCGTGCTCAACAGCACGGCAGCGCGGACATTGCGCGCCCCGAGCCGCAGCAGGAAGCGCCCGGTCAGCGATTGCCGACTCAACAGCAGCATTCGCAACCGAATCAGCAACGGCAACAGCAGCCAGCGCAGTCACAAACCGGGCAAGCTGTGCAGCAGATGCCCCCCGCACAACCAACGCATCAGACGCACTCTGCGCAACCGCCGTCACAAATGCAACACCCCCAGAGTGGACCGCAGGACAAGCATGGCGAGAACAGGAACGAAGAGCATGGTCCGAATGGACGCTAATTGAACATGTTTGCCATCACTGCATTATGGGGAGTTGGCTCAGTAGTTCGAGAGGCACCGTAAGCCCTAAATTTGGCTCTGGTGCAAATTGCGGGAGCGAGCAAGAAAAGGCGTATTCGCCGTTTCCAAGCTCAGACGCATCTTCACAGGCGCTCTCATAGTCGAGGTCTACCGTTCCCTTCATCCGAGAATTGCGTTACCGGGGCTTTCCAGTTCCGCTCGCGACCGGCCGGCCGGCCGATATCTTGGCCGTACGAATGCCCAGTTTACCTCGCACTGTTAGTACCATCCCTCAGTCTACGTTCGAGCGACGCATCGAAGTGTAATTCGATAACGTCAACGCGCTGGAAGCGGTGCTGTCCGTCGACGTAATCCCAGCGTTCTACCAACGCGCTGCGCCGTCGACTGGCCGACGACTCGCGGCGAATTAGGTTGACAGAATTGCCGGCTTCGACGCGCACGCGCGACGACACCGCCGTACCGGCCTGCACGGCCCAGACCTTGCGGGGCAGCGTAGCAAAGCGCTCGTGCAGCGCGGTGACGAAAGGCAAGTGGATGTGGCCGCCAAGGATCAAGTCCGCGCCGGCCTGCGACCAGCGGTGCACTGCCGCCGCGCAACCGTGCAGCAGATTCGTCTTGTCGTGCGCACTGGTCACCGCGACCGGCTGGTGCGTGACCACCACGCGCAACTGCGTCTCGGCAGCCTGTTCGAGACGCGCCGCAACGCGCTCGACCTGTTCGGTGGACACCTCGCCGTTCTTGTGGCGATAGAAGCGTGTGGTGTTCAGCGTGATAACTAGCCATTGGTCCGATTCGAATATCGGCTCGAGCTCATCGCCGAATGCCTGGCGGTAGTTCGCATACGGGTGGAACAAACGCGAGCCTAGATTGAACAGCGGAATATCGTGGTTACCCGGGATTATCAGCATTGCGGCGACGTGGAGCCGGTCGACGAAGGCGCGCGCGGCGAGAAACTGCTTGCGTCGCGCGCGTTGCGTGATGTCGCCGGATAGCACAACCAGTTCCGGCGCGGCTTCGTGCACGAGGCGCACCAGCGCCTCAACGACGTCTGGCAGTTCAGTGCCGAAGTGGGGATCGGAAATCTGAAGTAGCAAGGTCATGAGCGGTTAGAAGGCGACGGTGCGCCGCAGGGCTCGGGTTTCAACAGATAGAGCGGCTCAGCTGCGACCCGGAATTCGAAGGGCGGTTGGAGCCAGACGATTTCGCCGTCGGTCGCGACCTTCATGCCGCGCGCTCGACGGCGCGTTGAGGGCGTGACCGTGATCCGCCGGAAGGCAAAACTGATCACGTCGTCGGAAGTGCCAAGCTTGCCGAGCGCACCGCGCACTATCAGCCAATACTGTGTCAGCATGCCGACCGGTCGCATCGTCAACGCGACGAGTAAGCCATGTTCCGGCTCCGACGCTTGCGGAATGCCGATCCGCTCGAGTTGAAGCCGGTTGTTGCCGACGAACAGCGTCGGCGTGCGCATCGGGCGTGTGTCTCCATCGTGCTCAATTAGCAACCGCAACGACCGATGTTCTTGCAGCAGCGTGACCAGTGCCGACAGTACCGCCACGATTCGGCTGCGGCCGAATATTCGCTTGTAGGCCTCACGGTCCTCGAGCAGTTCCGGGTAGAGTCCAAGGCTCGCATTGACCAAGAATACGCGATCGTTGACCAGCCCGACTTGTACAGGATACGCATGTGCCGACAGCAGGAGTTGCGTCGCATCAGCCGTGTCGGCCGGGATACCATGGGTCCGGCCGAAATAGTTGAAGGTACCTTGTGGCAGCACGCCGAACAGGCAACCGCTTCCGAGCGTCGCCTGGGCGACCGTGCGGATCGTGCCGTCACCGCCGGCCGCGACCACCACGCCGCCGCGAGAGCGTGCTTCATCGACGGTCTGCCGTGCGACTTGGTCTATCTGCTCGGGCCGCTCGATCATGCGCACGTGGTGCTCGCGCTTAGCGCGGGCCAAGATGGTCTCGATCGTGCTGCGCGTGGCGGCAGCATCGTTGCTGCCGGACCCCACATTCAGGACGATATGAAATGGCGCTGCAGCGTCGACCGGGGTGGGAGGCATTTAGGCGTCGGCCAGTAAACGTGGTGACACATGATAGCCCTCGAAGCCAACAATATGGTGCGGCGCATCGAGAAGCACTACCACGAATACGTGGTCTATGACTTGCGGACGGACGCCGTCACGGCCGCGCTGCAGTCCCGTGTCGACGCGTTCTGGGCGCCCCCGCCGTCGCCTGGCTGCTGCTACTGAGCATCACCTGCCATCCAAACGAGATGACGATGACACAGGAGCTGATCCCAAATACGCTTCGGGTTCGCCGCTTCGAGGTAACCCAATCGGCCTTGAAGCTGCAGAATGCGGGCTTGATCGGAGCCACTGAGGTGAACATATCCTCGATCGCACCAGGTGAAGGCTGTCACGCGTCACATCTGCGAGGACTTGCGGCAGAGGCGCATCCCGCGTGCGGTGGCCGATTGCGGTATCGAAACAGTCAAAGGGGTCGTCGGGCTGCCGAACACTCGGTAAAGCCCGCATACACGCCGCCGCCGGCAAATTGCCAGACCCGGAAAAGCGGTGATGCCGCACCATCCCCGCCGGCCGTGCCTCCGCAGACGCACCATATCGCCGCAAGGATCGTCACGCGATTGTTAGGTTCAATGGTCTGGCCAGTGGAGGCAACTTACGTTCGACGAGCGCACGCCTGGGCGGGGACCCGGGCACGGACTCGTCGGCGGCTCGGTCAGAGCTCAAAGGGTAGCCGCCCGGCATCATTGTCGACGTGCACGGTCGGGATCCCAACTCAATACGTGCGGCCCACGCACCGAAGTCCAGATCAGCCCAGATCCGACAGGCTCGCTATCCGGTCTGCCGCCATGCCGCCCCGCATAGACCGAGATTTGTAGGACGAATCCGGTATGAAATCAGTGCGTGCCCGATAGCATTTGCGTGTGGTGTAAACGAGACTGAAGAAGCCAGTTGTTGGACAAGCCGATGCTTCCCTTCGTTCTCGTTACCCTCGCGGCAATCGCGGTGATTGTCATTGTGATTTACCTAATGAAATAGTGGTCATGCTCCGAGCGAGTGGCCGAAGGGCTAAATGAGGCGAGCGCGGACTCTGGGTAGGCGAGCACCGCGCCCTCGGCCGGTATCGTACCAAGTGGGGACCAAAATAATGGTGGAGTTAGTTTCCAGGGCCGACGGTGCTTTCAAAGTGCCGCAAATTTTGCGCGCCGGGTTGTGGCCAGTGATCGTTGCTGGCTCGCCAAACCGGAGCCGATCCAGTAACGAAGCAATTTCTCCAGCCATTCACCAAGAAGCAGCTGTTTGAAAATGAAACGTCGTGGCTCTGGTGCGGCAACAGACAATACCTAGGAGATCCTATGGCCTTCAAATACACCTTCATTGATGTAACCAACGCCACGCCCGCCGGCGCTCCTGTTCTCGTGGCTGAGTTGACCGCAGACGCGCCCATCCCCCACCTCGCTATTGGCGTGGTCATTCGCCTGCCGGACGCCGCCGGCAAGTCTTGGCTGGTAAAGGAGTTGTGCCTAAGTCCGACGATCCAGACCAACGTGATCGGCGCGGACTTGGCGGCTTTAGTCTACGTGACCGGCACGTAATCCTTGGACCTTCGGACATCCACAAGAGAGCTGCGCGGCTGTTACGCGGCTCTTCCCCTGTCCTTCGATCTGGTCGTGCGCCGCACTGCGATGTGGCCATCGCTCATCCAAGTGGCGCGCGAGCGCGCCTGGAAAGTTAGGGCGAGGATATAGTCCTTCAGTATTCAGAAGGGCAAGATCGGCATTAACTCGGGCCGCCCTGCGAAGGGGCCAGCGGGAAGGTGTGAGCAGCCGGGGCGGGCGCGGTGCGGGGCCATGCCCGCTTCCGCTCAGCACAACGGCCAGCGGCGGCCACTTCTATCAGGCGGCTGAAGATCACGGCCGCGCCGGCGCCACCACAACACAACCGATGCTTAAGACGTTACAACGCCACCGACGTACTCACGCTGACGCCTGCGGAGCAGGGGCCCATCGCCTGCAATCAATCACTGGACCGATCCTTCCCAACACTCCGAAGCGAACGGCAGGTTGGCACCGATCCTCATCACGGATCCGCGGGAGTTGAAGCGTTCACCGCCTTCGTCAGTTGGGCGGCATGGGCTTCGGTGGCCGATCGCCCCGGCGTCGGCTACTCCTACACCATCATTTGTGCGACAGGTTGTCACTCAAATGCATTGAGGACACCCCCCGAAACTGCTGGACCTGTCTGGACGCAGACGCCCGTGTTTAGTGTGAGCAAGCGGCCGCTGAACACGACTGGAGCATCATTCCCGTCCCCGATCTCGCAGTTCATCATTCGGATATCGCGTGTTGAGTTGGATCTGCAAGGTCTCAGTTTTCATGGCGCGTGCTGCGGCCGGCCTAAGTGACTTGATCATCCCAAGGGGACAGGAACAGCGACTTGACGCATCGGGTGAAGGGCGTTTTGACTGCTACCGTACAGACGCACCCGTGTGGCATGTGAGAGGGTTCTACTACACCCTGCGCGCACCAGCGATGTTCTAGGATCGCGCACACGAGGCATGTAATCCTCGCACATCCCGTAACTAGCAGCGCCGCAGGTCTGTGTTGTGACGGAGCGCTAGCTCTCGCTGCACGTTTCGTGAGTGGGTCCGTGGCCCACGCATCGCACAACCGTTTAAGCTAGTGGGAAATTTAAGGAGAGCGTCATGAACATCGTCTGGCTTGTCGGAGCTGTGGTTATTGTTCTGTTCTTGCTTGGCTATTTGGGATTGAGGTAAGGCCGTCGTCCAAGGTGGAGAGCTCGTCATCGCTATCCGAGTCGGATTCACCTTTAGAGAAATTCGCCACGCGCATCGAACACTGGCGACCACTCCGGAAGCAGGCGATCACAGGTCATTGGGGCCAAGTAGGTATCAGAGGAGAACAGAATTGCCTCTTCGGTACGCCAATTACAACTACCACCGGGCCATCCACGCCAGCGGACAAGCTGCTCGTTACATAGAGCAAGGAGTATTCCATGAATACGATCATCGCTTCGCTCCACCTGCCATGGCGCGCGATGGTTTCGAGGCTCTGCTTGAGCCTAGGTGTCATTAGCGCTTTGGCGGCGGTGATCTGGATTGGCTTGGTCGGGTGGCAGCTCTTCAGAGTGGCCTCCGACGAGGGAATCGACCCGGTCGATGCGTTGATTTGCCTTGTCGGATTCGTGTTTTTCGGTGCGGTCTCGTTTATCAGTTGGGAGTGCCTATCGGAAGACGCGAGTTCGCGTCGCTCTTCTGCCGCTGACTGATCCAGTATGCTGCACGACCTGCGCATACGGCTGCGCGTCGGTGTCACCCACGCCCGACGCGAGGTATCACCTCCAACGCCTCGCGCTTCAAGTTGATAAAGCCGTTTCGCTCGTATTAAACACCGGCAAAAACTATGTGACCCGTTGAAAGGCGTCGCGGATCCATACATGCACGAAAAGTACGATTACCCCTTCTTTCGAATGGCGGCGATACTCTCCGGCGTGCTCAAATGGGTTTTGGTGACCGTGTCGAATGTATCCTCGATTGGTTCCACTCGCCATGCGAGTGCAGAGCCTTGAACAGATGATCAAGGGCCGGCTAGCACACGGCGAAGGCCCGAGCAACGCGACCTTGATCAAGGCGCTGCGAGGGGCCAAGGGGCACCTCTGGCACGGCTGGCCCTATCCAGCATTGCAACGGCTGGATAGTCTCGGCTGGGATCTCGATGCCGAGGCCAGTCCCGAGGAGGCGAAGCTCCTTGCCAAGCTCGATAATTCATCGTCTACCTGGAGAACAACCAGCGCTTCATCGTGAACTACATTGATCAATATCGCCATGGGGAGCCGATTGCCTCCGGTTTCGTCGAGTCGGTCGTCAACCTGGTGCTCAGCAAGCGCTTTGTTAAGCGGCAACGGATGAACAGCGAGCGCATACGCTTCTGCAAATCCGGACCGCCTTGCTTAATGACCGGTTCCGGTCTCACTTCGAGCGATGGCATCCCTCCATCGCTGGTGAATGCATTCATCGCGTCGCCACTTAGCCCTCGCTTTGGCAAGGTCTCCCAGAAGGCCTCATTGTGTCGGCAATACCTTGCCCCTGCTCGTCCGCTAGTACCGACCATCGCTTCACTCCCGCCTACCGTGAAGTCGTTGCCTTCTCATCACCGCCCGCTACTCGCCACGCGGGTTCCGCTGACACTTACCTGCGGACACGCTTGTAGCCAGAAGACACAACCACCCGGAGTCGCACGCTCGATATAGCCGACTATTCGACTTTGAGCATACCCTTCATATTCGGGTGCAGCGTGCAGGCATAGGGGAACTCGCCTGCTTTGTGCGCAATAGATCGCCGCGACCCGCCAGCAACGATGCTGCGCGAGTCGAACACCCCTGGTGCGGTGACGGTATGGGGATACGGATCTTTGTTGACCCACATAATCGTATCGCCTCGCTTGACGCGGATGGCCTCGGGCTCACACTTCGCGCCCTGGATCACCACCGTGTGTCTTGCCGTCTTCTCGGCCGCGATTGCGCTGGGACCAACGCAGAGCAAGCCCCACGCAAGGACTAGTGCAACCGCGAGCAGGAGTCTTCGCCGCCGCCCATCGGGTCGTGTCGGTAGTTGGCGCATCGACGTCATGCTCATGCAGAGAATTACTTGCCGAGCGACGATTGGATCTTCTTCGCATGCTCCAGGTGCCCCACAAACGCGGGGCGCACAGCAACCAGCAGCGCCTTTAGCTCATCGTTCTGAGCATTGGGAATGAGCGTCTTGTCGAGTGCATCAATCACTTGTTCGTGATACGTTACTTCGTGGTCAATATATGCCTTGTCGAAACTCGCACCCTTGAGTCCCTTCAGGGTCTTTATGTTCTCGTCGCCGCCGGACTGCAAGCTCTCACTCGTTGGATTCTTTTCCGGAGTGACCTTTAGCTTCTTGACCAGTGCCACTGCCTGTTTATTCACACCGGTATGGTCAGTGACCATCTGTTTTCCGAAAGCCTTTACGTCGCGAGAGTGACCGTCCTTCTCCGCCAGTTTTCCCGCGTCAATGTCGACTTGGTTTGCGGTTACGACGATCGCGGAAATCTGCGCGTCGTTGGGTGTTTGGGCTGCGGCTCCAACTGCGACGACGGCCAAGATCGCACCCAGAGTTATGGAGATGCTTTTCATTGTTCTGCTCCTCGGCGAGGAGTTAGCCACGCATTCTTGCCCCGCGTGGCAGTGGGCTTTGGTGCCGATTCCGTGCATGGATTTAACGGCACCCGCAGAAGCGTTGGGCTATCCCTAAAGGCGCTACGGCAGCACATCGAATATAGGCTAGGCGAAGACAATTTACATGCCGGTGCGAAGCGGGCCACACCAGAAAATGCCTTGACGAACAGATTTGCTGAAGCGGCGTCACGAGCGAGAGACAAACTATGGCAGGCTGCTGTGCCGTGGGTGACAAATTTTGCTGCAATGCACTTACAGGCCCAGACACCCGCGGAAGCCAAATACGCCTGCTCCCTTATCTTCATCGGCGCTGATCTTCAGCGCGTCCTGATCTCCATCGGCTACCACGCAGGCCGGGGCTATGCGGACCAGTCATCCGGCAACGCCGTCGGCCACCAGGCCTTGGGTGTTTCGACCAAAGCCTAGCTTGCCGGACTGCAATGCCTCAATTGCCTTTCTTCGCTAGCACAGCGCCTTTGTGCATCGCGATGTGGTGAGTCTTGTCACTCTTGATCTCATACTGAGGGTAATCGGTGCTCGCATGGTGCGTATATCCCTTGTAATCGACATTTTTTGTGTGCACCTTGATAATCTTTCCGCTCACACGGCCCCCTTCCGAATTCCATGTCACGTGATCACCTACCTTGAAATTAGCTGTCATGATGGTCTTTTGGCACTAAGGTTTTGCTCATTGCTCGGGCGACGATACTTGCTGCGGATAAGTGATGAGTGAGCCATCCACCTTGGCAAAAGGTGTGTGCATATAGTCGGCGAAACCACGAAAGGACGCATTTCGCCATCCCATATTCTGGGACCCCGGGTGAGTGCGTCGAAAGCCTCCTAGTCCGGCGGCATGCTCGTAGCGGATGCCGATGCTTTCAAGTGCAAGCCCGACGGTGTCACGATTGAACTGAGGGTTTCGGCGAGAGCGAGGCACAGTACGCACGTCGATAAGCTGCGTCACTGAATGCGCCGCAAGCAACAGAATGAATTCTCCAAGGGAGCGCGTCGAATGGCCTACGGTCAATACGATGGACTGGGAGTAGTGCATTGGCGTCTCGGATGCCCAGTCGCGAACAATCCGGTGCACCGTGCAGATCGCAACTTCGGCTGATTTTTTGCAGACCTGGCGCCAGCATGTCCAACTCCAGCCACGCGAGATCTCATTGGAATATAGGCGGAATTGTTCGCCTTTGCCCGCTACGATACCTATCTACCGGCACCCGACCCAATGTCGGCGCATGGTCTGTTAAGTTATTGCGGATACTGACTAGAATGGGGTGTGACAACTCGGCCGGTATCGATTCCCGGTGCGGGATCGGGGGGACCTGACCCTATAGGGATAGTCGATGCACGCCAACTGCGGGCTGGCGTCACTGATGCGCACAGAGGGATAGATGAGCACCGTTTTCGGAACCACCGAATCCGCCGAGCCGGCATTATCGCCTTGGTGGGTGCGCAGCGTGCTGATCGTGATAGTGCTGGGTTTTGCCGCACTGCTGACCATCACCACTCTGGCCTACCGCAATGCACCACCGATCCCGGCCCAGGTGCTCGACGCGAGCGGTGTCAGCGTGTTCAGCGGCGACGATATTCGCGCCGGTCAGGCTGTATTTCTGAAATACGGTCTGATGGACAACGGCTCGATCTGGGGCCATGGAGCCTATCTCGGCCCGGACTATTCGGCCGAGGCGCTGCATCGTATCGGCGACGACACGGCCACCGCGCTGGCCATGCAGCAGTATGGCCAACCGATGGCTGCAGTCACGCCGCTTCAACAGGCCGCGATCCGGGCGGAAGTTGCGTTGACGCTGAAGACCAACCGCTACAACGCTGCCACCGGCGCACTCACACTGACGCTAGCGGAGGCGCAGGCATATCGCCAGCAGATCCATCGCTGGACCGACTATTTCCAACACCCTGAAACGAACGGGGGCCTGGCACCGGACCTCATCACGAATCCGCAGGAGTTGAAGCAGTTCACTGCCTTCGTCAGCTGGGCGGCTTGGGCTTCCGTGACCGATCGCCCCGGCGCCGGCTACTCCTATACCAACAACTTCCCATCCGATCCCAGCGTCGGGAATCGCCCCAACGGCGGTGCGCTGCTGTGGAGTGCACTTAGCCTGATTGCGCTGCTGGGCGGCATTGCCACGGTGTTGCTGGTGTTCGGTAAGTTCGACTATCTGGGCTGGGTGAGCCCCGGACGGCAGGTGCGCTCGCAACGGCTCCCGGGGCACGCCAGCCCGGGGCAGCGCGCACTGGTGAAGTACTTCGTGGTGGTGGCTGTGCTGCTTCTGATTCAGGCCCTGGTAGGCGGCGCGACGGCACACTATCGCGCCGATCCCGGCAGTTTCTACGGCTTCCGCCTGGCCGAAGTTTTTCCCAGCAACCTGATGCGCACCTGGCATCTGCAGACGGCCATCTTCTGGATCGCCACCGCCTACGTCGCTGCGGCACTATTCCTCGGCCGCTCGCTACGTGCCGATGAGCCGAGAGGTTTTGCTGGCTGGGTGCACCTACTGTTTGCCGCATTCGCCGTGATGATCGGGGCGAGCCTGCTTGGCGAATGGGCGGGCATGTCTGGTTTGCTTGGGCGCTGGTGGTTCTGGTTCGGGGATCAGGGCTGGGAGTACCTCGAGATCGGCCGCTTCTGGCAAATCCTTCTGATACTCGGTCTCTTCACTTGGTTCGCCCTGCTGCTCTGGGTGACAGACCCGCGTCAGATCGCCAATCCGGAGGCAAAGCCGCTGGCGAAAGTGTTCCTGCTGGCGGCGCTGGCGATTCCGGTGTTCTACGTGCCGGCGCTGTTCTACGGCGCGCATACCAATTTCACGGTGGTCGACACCTGGCGCTTCTGGATCATTCACCTGTGGGTCGAGGGGTTCTTCGAATTTTTCGCCACTACAGTGGTGGCGCTGGTGCTCTTCCAACTCGGGCTGACCCAGCGCAACACCGCGCTGCGCGTGATCTATCTGGACGCGATCCTGTATTTCCTCGGCGGTCTGATTGGCACCGGCCACCACTGGTACTTCACCGGTCAGACCAACATCAACATGGCCGCGTCGGCGATGTTCTCTGCCTTGGAAGTGGTGCCGTTGACGCTACTGACGCTTGACGCATGGGATTTCGTACGCACCACCCGCGGCGTGTGCGACGAGTACGGAAGGCCAATCGCGATTCCGCACAAGTGGACGTTTTGGTTCCTCATGGCAGTGGGCTTCTGGAACTTCCTTGGCGCTGGTGTCTTTGGTTTCCTGATCAACCTTCCAATCGTTAGTTATTACGAGGTAGGTACCATCCTCACACCGAATCATGCCCATGCAGCGCTGATGGGCGTGTTCGGCATGCTGGCGATCGCGCTTTTGGTATTCGTGCTGCGCGAGACCAGTGACGACATACACTGGCAAGAGATCGAAAGGTATGTGCGTGTCGCCTTCTGGGGCTCCAACATAGGACTGCTGCTGATGGTCGCGCTTAGCCTGTTTCCGGGCGGGGTACTGCAGGTTTGGGATGTGATCGAGCAAGGTTACTGGCATGCACGCAGTTTCGCCTACACCGGTAGCCCCCGTTCGCAACTGATTGAATGGTTGCGTCTCCCCGGCGACCTGGTGTTCATCGTGTTCGGCGCGGTGCCGCTGGTGATCGCCGCGCTCAAGGGCTGGCTGGCCGTACACGGGCGTGGAGGGCACTAGACTCAACTCAATGTGGGGGGATGAGCGGCTCACACAGCCCCATTCTATTCGCAAAGTGAAGGCGGTCTGTTGTTGCCACGATGTGGTGAGTCCGTGTCAATCGTCGCGGAAGGCGGTCGGATTTGTTGATTTCGCGGGACTACGGCAGCGATTGGGGGGCGGCACCTTCGGCGGGGTGACGGTTTTCATGCTCTTTGGTCTATTCTCCTGACAAGTATGTCGGGCCAACTGGCCTGTTGCAGGCTTACCGATTTATCGTCGACTCACGCGACACTGCCACCGCCGAAGGCTCGATAGTCTTGAGGCGTACCGTCTCTTTCGCTGTCGCAGCATTCTGAACTGCACAGACATTTGCCCGAAGAACTTGAACCCCGCCTATGCGATAGGCTAGATCAGAACCATGCTTGCGCGCCGCCTGGTGTGATGCCGGGCTGAATCCGCGTTGACCATGGTTTGCATCTATGTATCGATTTCCGAACCCAGATCGACGGCGCCATCCGTTCCTCGTTGCGCAGATAGATGCGCTGGTCGCGCTTGGTCGATCCGATGCTGGACGCCGCCTATCCCAATCCGGGATTTGGTGGCAACGGCGCGGGCCTTGAAATGGCGTATTGGACGCACTAATCTTGTGCAGGCGGGAGAATGCTCTCTGCGCTGAACAATCGGGAAGCGCCGCGAGAGATTGGCGCGGCATTCCGTCAGGATCCAGAGGCTCCAGATTGAACTCAATGCGCTCTACCGACCTCCCGACGGCCTCACTGGATGACCTTTGCGTCAACACGCTTCGTTTCCTGTCCGTCGACGCTGTGCAGAACGCCAACAGCGGCCATCCCGGCATGCCGCTGGGTGCGGCGCCGATGGCCTATGTGCTTTGGACCCGTTTTCTCAAGCATCATCCGGCCAATCCGCTTTGGTTCGACCGGGACCGTTTCGTGCTATCCGCAGGCCACGGCTCGGCGCTGCTATACAGCTTTCTCCACCTCGCAGGATATGATCTGCCGCTCGAACAGCTTCGGCAATTCCGTCAGTGGGGCAGCATCACGCCGGGCCACCCGGAGCGAGGCCTGACGCCGGGCGTCGAAGTGACAACCGGACCGCTCGGTCAGGGATTTGGCAACGGCGTGGGCATGGCGATGGCGGAAGCGAATCTGGCCGCTCGCTACAACCGCGATGGCTTCGAGATCATCAACCACTTTACCTACGGCATCGTGAGCGACGGCGACCTGATGGAAGGCATCGCGTCCGAAGCCGCTTCACTGGCTGGGCATCTGCATTTGGGCAAGCTGATCTACCTGTACGACGACAATGGCGTCACGCTCTCCGCAAGCACGGGTATCACTTTTACCGAGGATGCTGCGCAGCGCTTTGATGCCTATGGCTGGCATACCCATTTGGTGGAGGACGGCAACGACCTGCCGTCCATCGAGCAGGCACTGCATGCCGCCCACGCCGAGACCAGGCGACCGTCTCTGATCCTCGTGCGCACGCATCTCGGTTACGGGTCGCCCAACAAGCAAGACACGTTCGAAGCGCACGGTTCGCCGCTCGGCGTGGAAGAGGTCCGATTGACCAAGCAGATCCTCGGCTGGCCGGTGGATCCACCGTTCCACATCCCCGAACCTGCGCGCTCGCATTTTCTTGAGGCGAGCGAGGAGGGAGAGCAGGCCGAAGGGGAATGGCGCCAAAAATTCTCCGCCTACGAAGTGCAATTTCCTGATCTTGCGGTGGAGCTAGGACAACGCATGCGTGGCGGAGTCACTGGGGACTCTTCCGGATGGGAGGCGGCGATCCCGCAGTTTCCCGCGGACAGCAAAGGCATGGCCACGCGCGCCGCATCGGGAAAGGTCATGAACGCCATCGCTCCGCTGTTTCCCGCGCTGATCGGCGGCTCGGCGGATCTGGACCCGTCGACCTATACCGCGCTGAAAGGGTTGGGGGACTTTGAGCCAACCAACATTAGCGCAGCTGACAGACAGGGTTCCAACGGCGGGGGCTGGAGCCGCGCCGGCCGCAATCTGCATTTTGGCGTGCGAGAGCATGCCATGGGCGCGATCATGAACGGCATGGCGGCGCACGGCGCAATGGTGCCTTTCGGCGCGACCTTCCTGATTTTCTCCGACTACATGCGCCCGGCGATTCGCCTTGCCGCGCTGATGGGCCTGCACGTTATCTACGTCTTCACCCACGACAGCATCGCGCTGGGCGAGGACGGCTCCACGCATCAGCCAGTGGAGCAGCTTGCCAGCTTGCGCGCGTTGCCACGCCTAGTCGTGATTCGTCCTGCGGATGCCAACGAAGCCGCCATCGCCTGGCGCGTCGCGCTGGCAACCTGCGACCGGCCGGTGGCACTGGTGCTCACGCGGCAGAACGTTCCCACCCTGGACCGTACGCAATTCGCCGCCGCGGACGGCTTGCAGCGAGGCGCTTACATCCTGGCCGACGCCCCGAACGGCAATCCGGAATTGATCCTGATAGCCAGCGGCTCGGAAGTCTCGCTGATCGTCGCCGCACAGATCAAACTGGCGCGGGAGAACATCCAGGCACGTATTGTCTCGATGCCAAGTTGGGAACTGTTCAATGCCCAGCCGAAGGCGTACCGTGAGGCGGTATTTCCCCCTGAGGTCGCTGCACGGTTGGCGGTCGAAGCAGGCGTCTCGCAAGGCTGGCACCGCTTTGTCGGCGACCGCGGCGATGTGCTGGCGGTAGACCGCTTCGGCGCATCGGCCGCGGGCGAGATCGTGATGCGCGAATACGGTTTTACCGTCGAGAACGTTTGCAGGCGGGCGGCTTTGCTGCTCCACCCGTAGCAGAGGCTGTGTGAATACTGGCAGCCTTCTCAGGCTCCAAGCGCGGCATCGACAATTGCCTGCGCCTCCTTTGCGATCCGGCGCAGATGATCCTCGCCATGAAAGCTCTCAGCGTAGATCTTGTAGATTTCTTCCGTGCCTGACGGCCGCGCGGCGAACCAGCCGCTTTCGGCGATGACCTTGATGCCACCGATCGGGGCATCGTTGCCAGGTGCCCTGGTAAGGATGGTTTGAATCTTCTCGCCCGCGAGGTCCGTGCATTTCACCTGTTGTGGCGATAGCTCCAACAGCACTTTTCGTTGCGCCAGCGTGGCGGGCGCCTCGATCCGGGTGGTAACCGGGTCGCCCAGTTCATGCGTCAGCTTGCGATAAATCTCGCCCGGATCGAGGCCGATGCGCGCCGTGATTTCGGCCGCTAAAAAAGCCGGCGCAAGACCGTCCTTGTCCGTCGTCCAGACCGAACCGTCAAGACGCAGGAAGGATGCGCCCGCACTCTCTTCTCCGCAAAAACCCAGGGTTCCGCTGCCTAGGCCATCGGCGAACCATTTAAAGCCAACCGGCACCTCATACAGCCTGCGGCCGAGCCGCGCAGACACACGGTCGATCATCTGGCTGCTGACGACGGTCTTTCCCACGCCGGCCYCCCCGGACCACTTTGCGCGGTGCTGGAAGAGATAGTCGATGGCAACCGCGAGATAGTGATCGGAGGGCAGCAATCCCACACTCTGGGTGACGATACCGTGCCGGTCGTGGTCGGTGTCGCACGCAAAAGCAATGTCGTAACGGCTCTTCAGGTCGATGAGGCGCTGCATGGCGTAGGGCGACGACGGGTCCATGCGGATGCGGCCATCCCAGTCGACCGTCATGAAGCGGAATGTAGGATCGACTTCGTCGCTGATCACGGTCAGGCGCAGGCGGTAACGCTCGCCAATGGATTTCCAGTAGTGAACGCCGGCGCCGCCGAGTGGGTCCACACCGAGACGGATGCCGGATTYACGAATCGCGGCCATGTCAATCATCTGCCCGATTTCGCGCATGTAGGCGTTGAGATAGTCGTACCGATGTGTCGTGGCCAGGCACAGTGCCTTCTCGAAGGGCACCCTTCTGATACCTTTGAGCCCGTCTTTTAGAAGCGCGTTGGCCCTGGTTTCGATCCAGCTGGTCACGGCCGTATCGGCCGGCCCGCCGTTGGGCGGGTTGTACTTGAATCCCCCGTTGTCCGGCGGATTGTGCGAAGGCGTCACGACAATCCCATCGGCGAAGCCGGCGGTGCGTCCCCGGTTGTGCGCCAGGATGGCGAGCGAGATCGCAGGCGTGGGTGTGTATTCATCGTGCTCGGCAAGCATGATGTCCACGCCGTTGGCGGCCAGAATCTCGACCGCGCTGGTGCAGGCGGGTGTTGACAGCGCGTGCGTGTCGATGCCGAGGAACAGCGGGCCGTTGATACCTTGCCTGGCGCGGTACTCACAAATGGCCTGGCTGATGGCGAGCACATGCCATTCATTAAAGCTCCTTTCCAGGGACGATCCCCGATGGCCGGACGTGCCGAATATCACGCATTGCTCAGCCACCGAAGGATCGGGCACATCCGTGTAGTAGGCCGTGACGAGCCTTGGAACATTCACCAGGATTGCCCTTGGAGCTGGTTTGCCGGCCAGGAGACTTATCTTCATGGCACTGTCCTTGGTGCCGTGGTTTCCGAGAGTCCGGGCGCCGCGCCAGGGCGGGATGTGCGCGCCCGTTCGAAGATTGCCACCCATTCGCCATAGCATCGGGCGATGCGGGAAACGGCGGCCTGCCTCGTCATCTTCTTTGATTCGTAGTCGGCGATCGCGTCCCCGAAAGTGGTCCGCCCGACCGCGAAGCCGATCAGCCCCGGCACCCGCGCCGCGGTTTCGAGCCATGCCACCACGCGCGGCTCGTCGGCGCCGCGCCCCAGCACGATGCAGCCGACTTCACCCCGTCCGTCACGCCGCACGGTTTCGACCAGTTGTTTGCAATCTTCGCGGTCATCGAGTCCTTCGATCTTCCAGATATCCGGCTCGATGCCCGCATCCTGCAGGGTACGGATGGCCTGGCGCATCAGGGCAGGGCGAGTTCGGCGATCGTAGGCATCCTTGTCCGCCTGGACCCGCTCCAATTGTACCTTCGTGGCGGGCACCAGCAACTCGAATATGAAGCGTTGAGCGGCCTTCCTGCAGTAGTCGGTCAGCTGTCTCAGGCGGGCTGTCTGCCGCAGATTGAGCGCGGCATCGCCATCCGGGTTATAGCGCACCAGCACTTTCGCGAAGGTCGGCACGAAGGCTTCGATGTGCTCCGCAAACGCTTCGCCATATTCAAACTCGAATTCGTCCGAACCGCTCTTCTCGACCGAGACCGCGGTGACGTAGCCACTGCGTATCGCGTCGCGAAGAATGCCGGCGCCGAATTCTTCATCAACCAGAATGCCGGCGCAAGACGCCGGCACCCCATCGTCGACGGCTTCCCTGAAGCCATCGTAGATGAGTTGCTTGCTGCCCGCTACCGTCTTGTGTTGGTCCGGAGTCAGCGGCGGCTTGAACTGGAACATGCCGGTCACATAGGATTGGCGATGATCGAACGGCAATAGGTAGAGCGGTGATTTGTAGCCGAGATTCATGATGGTCCCTCCTGAAGCCGGCGACAACGCCGGATCAATGTGTTGATGGAACTGTCGTGTCGGGGCGTCGGCTCCCCGGCGTCCTCGAGCTCCGGAATGATGCGCAGCCAAGTTCGTCCCCCCAATGCTCGAAGGAGACGATGCGCCAGCTCACCCTTGCGCCAAAACGCGGCGCTCGAGCAACCAGTGTCCCCAGCGCCTCGGGGTCGGGCGCTCGGCGATCGCCATCGGGCGTGACTTGCTTGTCGTTGCTTTCCATCTCGAGATAGATGCCAGCGGCTTTGCCGACAAGGCGCTCGCCTCGCTGCGTATCGTCGGCAAAGATCTGCCGCAGGTGCAGATGACGCACCTGCCAGTGATGCGCCGCGAGCGCCGGCCACGCCGGCCGATCGGACGGCCGCGGGTGGGGGATGGATGCCGGGTCAAACATGATCGCCAACGCCGCCCGATTCGCTGTGCGCGAGCGCCGCGCTTTTGCTAGCCAGGACAGCCATCAGATCGGCCCAGGATTTGGCGAAGGATTCTGCGCCCTCCCGTTGCAACCGGCTGGCCAGCGCCGCTGCATCTACGCCGGCTTGTGCAAAGGCGGCGAGCACGTCTTGCGCATCGCCGCCATCCGCCGCCATGGTGCCGGTCACCGCGCCGTGATCGGCGAAGGCGAGCAGGGTGGCTTCGGGGATGGTGCTGATGGTGTCGGGTGCGGCGAGCGCCTCCAGATATAGCGTGTCCGGTGCGGCAGGATCCTTGGTGCCGGTGCTGGCCCACAGTAGGCGTTGCGGCAGCGCGCCGCCGTTCGCCAGCTTGCGCCAGCGCGGCGAGTTCAATAGTTCGCGATAGGCCCGGTATGCGCGCCGCGCAATGGCGATGCCAAGACGATTGGCCAACGCGCCGGGAATCTTGTCCTTGACCGCCACGTCCCATCGACTGATGAAGATCGAGGCGACCGAGCCGACCTTCGGATCGAGACCGGCGGCGATGCGCCGCTCGATGCCGCGCAGGTAGGCCGCCGCCGCCGCAAGGTACTGCTCACTGGAGAACAGCAGCGTGACGTTGATCGGCACGCCGGCGAAGATCGATTCTTCGATGGCGATGACGCCGGCAGGCGTGCCCGGAATCTTGATGAAGAGATTGGCCCGCCGCGCGCGAGCATGGAGTTGCGCGGCTTCGCGCACCGTGCCCGCCGCATCGTTTACCAGCAAGGGAGAGACTTCCAGCGAGACCCAGCCGTCGACGCCAGCCGTCGCCTCATGGATGGGGAGGAAGAGATCGGCGGCATGGGTCAGGTCCTCCAACGCCAGCTCGAGAAAGAGGGCCTCCCCTGACTTCCCTTCAGCAGTCTTTGCTTGAATTGCCTCATCGTAGAAATTCGTGTTCCGAATGGCATGATCGAAGATCGTGGGGTTCGAAGTGAGCCCGGTGACGGAGAACTCGCGCACATAGCGCTGCAGCGTACCGCTTTCCAGCAGCCCGCGCGAGACGTTGTCGAGCCACAGGCTTTGACCCAGTGCTTGAAGACGTTCGGTGGCGTTCATGGAGACCTCTGTTCGGTATGACCCGCCCGGGCGGCATCCAGCAGGACCGCCAAGTCATAGTTGAGCAGGTCGCCGATGTGCTCGACCGTTAGGTCGGCGGCTGGATATGCGGTCACGGCATGCGGGTCGTGGGCGTAGTGCCCCTGCCGCGGAAAGACGGTTGTGAGCCTGTCTTTCCATACCGCCTTCATTGCCGCCAGGATGCGCGGCTTGTCGTCGACCATGGTCTCCTTATGAATATAGATCAACACGCGCCCCTCGACTGCTTTCCATAAGCCGGAACGCTGGATCTTGCGCGGCTGGAAAACCACGTCGCCATCGGACAGGACGACCGTGGGCCCCCAGGCGCCAAGGTGTTCGATGACCTCGAGCGCTCGGGGGTACAAGCGGTCTGCAAACGGATAGTCCACCAGGAACGCAGACATCAGCAGCAGGCGCGGATCGTTCAGGTTGTCGAGGCGGTAGCGCTGCAACGCGCCCAGGTAATCGGCGTATCCCAGTTCGGCACGCAACGCCTCGAAGATCTGCCAATAGCGCTCCCGGTTCGCGGCGCCAAACGCATGGTCGAGGTGTGCCTGGAGATCGTCCTGGAGGCGATCGTTATCAAGCAGCGTGTTATCGCAGTCCAGCAGGAAGACCAGCTTCTCTCGCGTTTTCATGGCAAATTCTCCTCTGATGTGGGGTTGTGCCATCGATCGTCGCCAGCCAGGATCCGCCCGGCCGCTGGCGGCCCCCACGTATCCGGCTCGTACTCGAAAACCGGCACCGCGTCGCCGAGGATCGGGTCTACCACACGCCAGGCCGCTTCGACCGTGTCGCCGCGAGTGAATAACGCAGCATCTCCGCGCAGAGCGTCTCCTAGCAGGCGTTCATACGGCGTCATTTCGTCGCGAGGATAGTGTCGTGCGACAAGCGCCGTTGCAGCGCCGACCATCGGCTCGCCCGGCACCTTGGTCCGTGTACCGATGGTCGTCACCACATCCGGGCTGAGCCGGAAGCGGAAATAGTTCGACTGGCCGGGACCATTGGCGTCGAACACAGCGGGCGACGGCGGCTTGAGCTCGATCGTGACTTCGGTGCAGGTGATCGGCAATCGCTTACCGGCCCGGATATAGAAGGGCACCCCGGCCCATCGCGGGTTGTCGATATGCAGGCGCAGCGCCGCGAACGTTTCGACTTGCGAGTCGCGCGGCACGCCTGTCACGTCGCGATATCCGCAGAACTGTCCGCGCACTACCTCGTTCGGGGAAAGCGGGCGCATCGAACTCAGGACACGCAGTTTTTCGTCGCGTATCGCATCGGGACCGCCATCCATGGGAATTTCCATCGTGAGCAGCGCCATCACCTGCAGCATGTGATTCTGCACCACGTCGCGTATCGCCCCCACTTCCTCATAGAAGGCGCCGCGTCCCTGCACGCCGAACTGTTCGGCCATGGTGATCTGCACGCTTGCCACATAGCCGTGGTGCCAGACCGGCTCCAAGAATGTGTTGGAGAAGCGAAAATAAAGCAGGTTCTCAACTGCTTCCTTGCCGAGATAGTGGTCGATACGGAAAATCGCGTCCTCGGGAAAACAGGCGTGCAATGTCCGATTGAGCGCCTGCGCCGAAGCAAGGCTGCGGCCGAAAGGTTTCTCGACGATCACCCGGCCATTCCGGGCGCAGGCAGATCTGGCCAGACCTTGGGTGACCGGCTCGAACATGCTGGGTGGAATGGCAAGATAATGCAGCGGCCGCGCCGCGTTGCCCAAGGCCCGGCACAGTTGTTCGTATGTCGCGCTGTCCCGGTAGTCGCCGCCGATGTACTGGAGCCGGGCCGCGAGCCGAGCAAACGCAACGGCATCCAGACCGCCATGTTTCTCCAGGCTGTCGCGCACGCTGTTGCGGAACTCATCGAGACTCCTGCCGGATCTCGCCACGCCGATAATAGGCAGATCGAGGTGGCTACGCTTGATCATCGCCTGCAGCGCCGGGAATATCTGCTTGTAGGCCAGATCGCCGGTGGCGCCGAAAAAGACCAAGGCGTCGGAAAGGGATGCCGTCATCATTCGTCCGATGCCGCGGCAGTCTTTTCCACGTGGCCGCCGAAACCGTGGCGCATGGCCGACAATACCTTGTTGGCAAAGTCGGCATCGCCGCGCGAGCTGAAGCGTTCAAAGAGCGCGGCGCTCAGGATGGGGGCCGGGACAGCTTCGTCGATGGCGGCGGTGATCGTCCATCTGCCTTCTCCGGAATCCGACACGCGGCCAGTGAAGCTCTCCAGGTTCGGGTCGTTCAGGAATGCGCTGGCGGTAAGATCAAGCAACCACGAGCCAATCACGCTGCCGCGGCGCCATAGCTCCGCGATCTCCGGAAGATTCAGGTCATATTGGTAGTAGTCCGGGTCTCGCAGTGGGGTCGTTTCGGCATCCGCATCGCTTTTCCGCTTTCCGACGCTGGCGTTGCGCAGAATGTTCAACCCTTCCGCATACGCTCCCATGATGCCGTACTCGATGCCGTTGTGAACCATCTTGACGAAATGTCCCGCCCCGTGCGGGCCGCAGTACAGGTAGCCGTGCTCGGCTGTGCTGTCTGATTTTTGCCGCCCCGCCGTGGGCGGCGCCGCATCCTTGCCTGGGGCGAGCGCGGCAAAGATCGGGGCGAGATGCCGGACAACTGCCTCTTCCCCACCGATCATCAGGCAATAGCCACGCTCGAATCCGGCCACGCCGCCGCTGGTGCCGCCGTCCACATAGTGAATCCGGCGTGATCCCATCGCGGCACCGCGCCGGATGTCGTCGCGATAGTAGGAGTTGCCCCCATCAATGATGATGTCATCGGCGTCGAGCAGCGGCACAAGTATCGCCAGATCTTCATCGACAACGGCGGCAGGTACCATCAGCCAGATCGCGCGTGGCTTGCGCAGCGCGGCTGCCAGGTCTTTCAGGGAAGACACCCCGGCGACACCGGGCTGCAACGCGGCGGCGACGGCCTCCCCGCGCACGTCATAGACCACGCATTCGTGGCCGTGCTTCGTCAGGCGCCGCACCATGTTGGCGCCCATGCGCCCTAGTCCAATCACGCCGAGTTGCATCTTGTACCTCCTGCTCGAGGAACGTTGCGACGGGATCCACCCTGGATCCTGATCTCGACCGAATGTGGCCGGTGGTCGTCCACCAGCGGAATGGCCTGGCCGGGCCGCTCGATACCATCGATGGTCATTCCCGGCTTGCCATCCGTGGAGTGCGGCAGGACGGTAATGTGGTAGGGCGTCCTCCGATAGCGGTAGCTCACTTCGAATGACGTCCAGTCAGCTGGCACGCACGGCGCCACATCCATTTGGTCTTCTGCAAGTGTCACGCCCAGAAGCGATTCGACAATGAATTGATACATCCAGCCGGCCGAGCCGGTGTACCACGTCCAGCCGCCGCGCCCCATGTGCGGCGCACGCGCATAGACATCCGACGCCAGCACGTAAGGCTCCGTCTGATAGACAGCTATGGTGGCCGCCGATGCGGCGTGATGGATCGGATTGATCATCTTGCACAGTTGCCAGGCTCGCCCGGCGTCGCCCAGGGCCGCGAACGCCATCGCGGCCCAGACCGCCGCATGGGTGTATTGGCCGCCGTTCTCGCGCACCCCACGCAGATACCCCTTGATGTAACCGGGATCGGGTTCGAACTGGTCGAAGGGAGGATCCAGCAATTGGACCAGCGCTGCCTCGCGGTGCACGAGTTGCCGGTCGACTGCGTCCATTGCCTGACGCGCGCGCTGGGCATCGCCCGCGCCGGACAGGACCGACCAGCTCTGCGGGATCGAGTCGATTCGGCATTCCGTGTCTTCCGCGGAGCCCAATGGCGAACCGTCATCGAACCAGGCGCGGCGATACCAGTCACCGTCCCAACTGCTCCGCTCGATGGCAGCGCACAGGCGGGCCGACTCGCCCAGGCAGCGCTCGGCAAACGATGGATCGTGGTGTCGATGCGCGAGTTCGGCGAACCGCGTCAACACCGCGCACAGAAAGAAGCCGAGCCACACGCTTTCGCCCTTGCCGCCAGCGCCGACCAGATTCATACCATCGTTCCAGTCGCCGGACCCCATCAGCGGCAAGCCGTGCGCTCCGAAGCGCAAGCCGTGCTCGATGGCCCGCACACAGTGTCCATACAGGCTGTCCACCTCTTGCGATTGCCGTGGCAGTTCGTAGCTGGACGCCTGGCCGGCCTTCAGTGCGCTGCCTTCGAGGAACGGAACGGGCTCGTCCAGCACGCCGGCATCGCCGGTAACCGCCACGTAGCGGCATGTCGCCAGCGGCAACCACAGGTAGTCATCCGAGCAGCGAGTGCGCACCCCGCGTCCGGCCGGTGGATGCCACCAGTGCTGGACATCGCCTTCGGAAAACTGGCGGGACGCGCTGCGCAACAGGTGCTCGCGTACCAGCTCCGGCGTGGCGTGCACGAGGGCCATCACGTCCTGCAATTGATCGCGGAAGCCGAACGCGCCGCTCGATTGATAGAACGCGTTGCGTCCCCACAGCCGGCAAACCAGGACTTGATAGACAAGCCAGCCATTGGCGAGTACGTCAAGAGCCCGGTCCGGCGTTCTTATCCGCACGGTGCCCAGCGTGCGGCGCCAATAACGCTTGACCGCCGCAAGCGCGCGGCGCGTGGCAGCGACGCCACGGAAGCGGGCGATCAGCTCGCGGGCCGCCTCGATGTCATGTCCGGCGCCAAGACGGAAGACGATCTCGCGCTCCTGGCCCTCGGCCAGATCCAGCCAGACACGAATCGCGGCACAGGGGTCGAGCCCTGCGCCCACGGTATCGGAAAGCCGAAGCTGCGACATTGCCGCGGGATGACGCAACGAACCGTTGCGGCCGAGAAACGCTTCGCGATCTCCGCTAAAGCTCCGGTCCGCCTGGTCGTCGGTATCGAAGAAGGCCGTGCGTCCGGCAAAGTCCGTGTTGTAGGGGTTGCGGGCAAGCAAGGCGCCACTGTTGGGATCGAGACTGGTGACCACGTGCATCCGCGTTTTCTCGCGCTGGTCGCCGAGCACCCATTCCAGGTAGCCCGTGACGGATATCCGGCGGGGGCGACACGAGCGATTGCGCAGGGTCAGGCGTACGAATTTTACCGGTGCGTCAAGCGCGACGTACACACATAGCTCGGATTCGATTTCGTCCTCGCCGTGTTCGAATGCGCTGTAACCAAAACCATGGCGCGTTTCGTACGCTGCCTTGCCGCCACTCGGCAGCAGTGTGGCCGACCAGAAGTGGCCGGTGTCTTCGTCGCGGAGGAAGTACGCCTCGGCATTCGTATCGCCGACCGGGTCATTCGACCACGGCGTGAGACGAAACTCTTGTGCGTTCTCGCTCCAGGTGGTGGCGCTGCCGCTTTCTGAGACAAGGCTACCGAACGACGGGTTCGCTAGTACATTGACCCACGGCGCCGGCGTTGGCTTTCCGGACGTCACCGTTATCACATACTCCCGCCCGTCCGGCGTGAATCCGCCAAGCCCGTTGGGGAAGAGCAGGGGCCGCTGTGGCCGGTCCGCAGAAGTAGCGGTGGAAGCAGCGGCGGTCGCGTCGGCGCTACGCTCGGCCGGTACGGGGCGAATCGATTGCCGGGCAGGGAGGCTTCTTTCGCCGAGGTTCTCCCACGCGCCGTCGCCGTCGTTTATCACGATCCGGGCAACCGTTTGCAGCAGGGTCCGGCTTTGATCGTCGATCGCTTCGGCGCGGAGCACGAAGATGCCTCCATGCCGGCCGGGCGCATCAATGACGCAGCAGGCGCGGGCAAGGGCCGTGATCCGTTCGCGCAGGGGCTTATGGCCAGCGCGGTCTTCGCAGACGATAACAAGGTCAGCCGCCAGTCCCATCAAGCGCCAGTAGGTATGCGCATCCACCAGCCGGCGTACAAGCTCGAGGTGCCGCGGATCTGCAATTTGCAGCAGCACGATCGGAAGGTCGCCGGAGATGGTGTAGGCCCATAAGCCAGACTGGCCTAGCCGGTTGCTGGCGAGAATGTCCGGACCGGCACGCAGCAAGGCATTGGCGTAAATCACGGAACTGGCGAGGCGCTCGAAACGTTGCGCGTCCGCCTCGGTGGCATGGAGCCTGTTGAGGAGCGCGCGGCTATAGGCGGGCGCCGCGGCGAGAGCGCCGTCCGCGAACTGCTGATCCTGGCATTTCCTGAGCAGTGCAAGGCATGCCTCGCGGGTTGCCGCGACGCCGCTGACCAAATCCACGATCGCGGTTTCGCCTGGGCCAAGCGTAATTGAACAGCGTATCGCGACCACCGGGTCCAGGACAGGCCCGGCGCTCCCGGACAATGCTGCATTCCCGCGCAACGCCTGGGGATCCGCCGTGGTATGGCCGCGGCCGATGAACCGCATGCGATCCGTCTCGTAGCTGATGTCGCCCGTTGTCGGAGGATGCTCGGCGAGCATGTGGAACATCCAAGGCGTGGGCTCGTCGGGGGTGCGCTGCCGTCGGGTGCACAGGATCGCCTGGCGCTCCCGGTCGATTGCTGTTTCGATAAACAACTTGTTGAAGGCAGGGTGGACGGCATCCTCCGCCGGCGGGCCCAGCACGATCTCGGCATAGCTCGTTAGATCGAGCTTCCTGTGGGCGAGCGAACGGTTGGTGACGCGAACCCGATGCACCTCGATGTCGTCTTGCGGCGCGACCGCGATATCGGTCGTCGTTTCGATGTCGCGGTCGCAGCGCCGGAATGTCGCGCGGCCCTCCGGGAATGCTGCTTCCCAGGCATCCGCCTGCGCTGACGTCGGCTGATAGGTGGAGGACCAAAAGTGTCCGCTCGCGAGGTCGCGAACGTAGCAAAATGAGCCCCAGTTGTCGCAGGTTGCGTCTTCGCGCCATCGCGTCAGCGCGATATCGTTCCAGTGGCTGTAGCCGCCCCCAGCGCTCGTGACCATCACGTGGTAGTTGCCGTTCGAGAGAAGGTGTACTTGCGGGGCCGGCGCGGCAGGACTGTCGAAGCTGCGGCACGGCATTGTCCGGGCAGCGGCGGCCATGGCCGTGCTCCGCAGAACCGAGTCCGAAGATCCACCGGCATGCGCGGATTCGTCGTCTACTTCGTGGGCCATGATGAAGCGGCTCAATTCTTGGCTGGGCCGCGCGGCGGGTAGCGTATGGTGAGCAATCTACCGCAAGGGATATGCAATTTCGGTCCGCCAACGTACGGTTGCGCTGGCCGTCGGCCGGGCCGGCCCCCACGGCGCCTGCTGCCGGCAACACATGCGGACGGGAGATGGCGCTCCGGTGTACCCGCTAGTCCCGGGATTCAGTCCAGCCATCCGCCGCTGAAGCCGGCGCGGCGCAGGCCGCTTACGAGGTAGGGACATTGCCGCAGGAGCGCCCAGACCAGCCCGGTCAGGTAGTTGTCAATCATGATGACCGTCGGTCCTTCATTGATGCCGAAGTGATAGGGCGACACCCAACCGGCTTTGCGGGCGGGTTCGCATGGGAACGTTGGATTGAAAGACGCCTTGAAGCCATAAGGATTGGCTTCACAGAGCCGGAGCCGGTTAAAGTGCTCGATCGTCGGCAATACGATCTCGGGGGCAAACGGCAGGGAGGCCACCACGGCCCATGGTGCGAGTGTGCCGTCATCGGGGCCAAAGGGCGCCCCGCGCGCAACATAGTCGAAGAAGATGCGCGGCAGGCCGTTGACGTTCCTGGTGACCGCGCCGGGTCCGTCGCTGGCGGACGTGCCCCAGCAGAATTCCCCATACTGCATGAATCCGAGCGGATTCCGCATCGCATATTGCTGCTGTACAAAGGCGGCGCGGCGACTGTTCTCGAAATAATCGCACTCATGTTCCTGCATGAACGGGTCGCGGATACCGCGAAAATCGATCCAGACGTGCGACAACTGATGGATGAACAACGGACCGGCGTATAGATACTCGATTCCGTAAATGGTCTTCCATCGATAGGTTTTGGACCATGCCAGGTAGCAGCGTTCGGGAATGGGAAAGGTCGGCGACCCAAGCGCGAGGACATACAGGATCAGCGCTTCGTCATAACCCTCCCAATGCCATTTCAGGAATCCATGTTCCGGTGTCCAACCGTGGCACACAAGCGGAGCGGCTCCAAGCATCCATCGCCAGTCAACCCGCTTGTAGAGCATATCCGCCAGCCGCCTGATCTCGGTTTCGCCGGCTGAAGCCTCCTGGAAGTACGCGGCAGCGGTCAGCACTCCGGCGATCAGGATCGCTGTATCGACACTCGACAACTCGCAATGCCAGGCCCTGCGACCTGCCGTCATATCCAGGAAATGATAATAGAACCCCTTGTAGCCGCTCGCATTGGGCGCAGTGCTCTGCTCGCTGCCTGCCAGGAACCGCAGCGTCGCCAACGTCCGTTGCACGGCGTGGTTGCGCGATATGAAATGGTGTTCGACGCCGATCGGGTAGACCGTGAGCGCCATGCCGATTGCCGCTATGCTGGCCGGCCAGTTGTCGAGCGTCTTGTCGGACACCAAACCGTTTGCCGGATTCGCCTCGTGTATGAAGTACGCAAACGAATCCCGCTGCAGGCTTTGCAGCATGTCAGTTGCGGAATTCTGCTCCTGGCGAACGACATCCGTCACGGCTGGCTCCATTCAATTCGCAGCGATGCCACCGATTGGGGCGGCAGGACGACCTCGATCACTGTCGTTTCGCGATCGAAAGAGAAGGCATGCACGTCATCCGAAAGCGTCGCCGCGGCACTGATTCGCTCGACATCTTCAGTGATCAGGTATTCCGGTTGCCCAAGCGCGCGCCACGCCGCCACCGGGTTGCAATGATCCGGATCGATGCGCGATACGGTTACCCGGCACGGGCGCCGGCCGGCCGTCCCCGAGAGCCTCAGCTGTGCCGTTTCACTGCAAATGGGATGACGCGGCATCGCCTGGTTGACCAGCAATACACTGGAGGTGGGGCGCTGGCCAGTGTTCAGTTTTCCTACCCAGACGGCAACTGTCTCATGGCTGCCCAGGACGGGAAGGCGACCATCGCCAAGACGCAACATCAGCTGGAATGCCCGATAAACCGGTTTGGCCATGCCGTGCAAAGTCAACAAGCCGAAGCCCCCATGAAAGGGAGCGCTCGGGAAGCCGCCTTCCTCGAAGAGGTCGGAGAACGTCCAATAGCCATACGCATCCACGATGCCGTCCACGCTCATTGCAATCCGCACCGCCAGCGCCGCGGCAAATGCCTGGTCGAGCAGCGGGTCACGCGGATTGGCGGTGATATTCCATTCGGTATACAGAAGAGGACGTCCGCGCGCCTGGGCGCGTGCTTGCAAGGCACGCTCTCGCATCACATCCTTCGGCGCGTGTTCCAGTTGCGAAATTGAGTCTGGGCCAAATTGAGGAGACGCGTCGGTGGGGTAATAGTGTGTGCTGATGAAATCGACGGCAAGCCTGTTCTGCTCGCAATAGCCGATGAACTCGTCAATCCAGGCATTCTGCGCGGTGGCGGGGCCGCCGACCTGCAGGCGATCGTCGATGCGCTTGATCGCGTCGACTGTGGTGCGATAGAGCGCGAAATAGCCCTGCTGGTCGCCGGTCCAGAACTGTCGCAGATTGGGTTCGTTCCAGACTTCGAACAGCCACTGGGAGACTTCGGCGATGCCATAGCGCGCGACCCAATGGCTTACCAGTTCATGGATCAACAGGCCCCACTGCCGATAATCCGCTGGAGGGGTTATGTTGGCACGATAGTGAAATACGGTAGCCGTGCCAGACGCCAGCGCCGTCGGCATGAATGACAGTTCAATGAGCGGCTTCATGCCAATGGATAACAGGAAATCGAGTATCTGGTCGGCATTGAAGAATGAGTACGACCACCGGTTGCCGCCATAACTGACGGTACTCATGTCGTCACACAGGATGCCGTGAAAGCGCACATGGCGGAAGCCGAGATCGAGATGTGCACGGCACAGTTGGGCTTGCCAATCGGCGCGCAGCGCTATGGGTGCGTGACAGCTTCCCACGGTGTGTTGCCAGGGGTGTGCCAGTGGGAGCGGTGTCGCGGCGAGATCGCAGTTGAAAGTGGTGACCATGACTGAAGGCGAGGAAGACGAAGTGATAGGCAAGCAGGCAGGCAAGTCCGATGCGTAGTCCCCGCATGGCGTCATGACTGCACGTTACCCATCTGTGGCGCGGATGACTTCAATCCTGCAAGACGTATCTTGTCGAGACTCACGTGATCCGCAAGGCTTTGGGTGCATTCGTTCCTCTATGTATAGCCCGTCCCAGGCGCCCGCCGCCGTCCGGGGCCGTACAGTTTGGATAATTTTCATCAGCGGTTTAGGCGGCATGGTTGCTCGGTTCCGTCCCTGAATGTCAGAGCCGGTCTTGTTCTATTTGCTGCGTTGCTGCCCTGTATTAATTAAGTGACTTTCTAGTTTCCCCGCGTCGGACTTAGCAATGGCGGAGTCCGCCTGATGGACTCGCGACCGGCTCCCCCGCAGCCTGCTCGCAGATAAGCGGCGCCTGCGAACCCGCGGCGACAGCAAAGAGCCATCGCAAATGTCCGTCATCGTACCGACAGCAGGGAAAACGGCTGCCAGCCTTACAGTGTCGAGTAGGGGCGCGATGCCGACCTGGCCCTACAACCGGTCCTGGCGATCGTTTCCAGCGGTGTGATAGGAACGCTGTTGTTCATACTGGTGGCTGTGCTGCTTGGCGAGGTATAGGCCGCGAAACACCGACCGTTTCGAGCGGTCATCCATCTTTATCAAGGAGCATCGTCATGAACGAAGCTCAAATGCAGGGCCGCGTCGAACGGGCAAAGAGAAGAGTGAAGGAGGTATTCGCCGATGGCAAGGAAGACAGGACGGCCGAGTTGAACGGCAAGGCCGAGCAACGCTTCGGCCGGGCGCAAATCTCGTATGGAGATGCAAAGCAGAATCCAAGCGGCGGCCATAAGGCTGATAGCGCTGATCATCAAGTATTGGACTTGACAGCGTAGGGAGCCACCATCCTGGAAAGAGGAGTGATACCAGGCGAGCATGCGGAACCAACTGGGGGATTCTGTTAGCGAACTAGAACGGTTCTGGCATGGAACGGAGGCGGCAATGAAGGCGCAGAGTACCGACAATCAATCTGTAGAACTCCACCAGAAGGTGCGCCATAGTGCAACCCCGGACAAACCTGGCCAAGCCGGCCCATTACCACCCGCGCCCGCGCCGGTTAGGAAGTCGCTCATGCGTTCCGTTCTGCGACGCGCTTTCGGCAACCCCTCTGCATCGTCCCCATGGAGTAGCAAGGCACCAGTCAGGGAGGAACCGTTCGACATCGAACAACTCGAACTGCACGCGCAATGCCTGGCAATGGCTCAGTCGGTAACGATAACCCCGCCACATGTCACTTCGTTGCGTAGCCGACTCAACGACAACGCCAGCGTTCTGCTTGCCGCCTACCGCGCAAGTGCTAAAGAGCTGACGAGCGGACCGGATGGGTTACCGGCAGCAGAATGGCTGCTCGACAACTATCACTTCGTCGAGGCGCAGATCCGCACGATCCGGGATGATCAGCTCCACGGCTATGATCGCCAGCTGCCGAAGCTGGCCGAAGGACAGTTCGCCGGCTATCCGAGGGTGTTCGGAATAGCTTGGGCCTTTGTCGCCCACACCGACAGCCATGTCGATCCGGACACTTTGCGACGCTTCATCGCCGCTTATCAGCAGGTGCGGCCGCTTACGATCGCCGAGCTGTGGGCCGTGGCAATCACCATGCGCATTGTTCTGATCGAGAATCTGCGCAGGCTGGCCGAACAGATCGTGGCCGGCATAGTCGACCGCGGCAACGCAGATGCGCTGGCCAGGCGGATGCTCGCCTCGGGATGCACCAGAGCCATCCTCGACACGGATATCGCCATGCGCTCGTCCGCCCCCTTGTCCGATCTCTTCGTCGCGCAGGTCGCGAAACAGCTGAAGGCCCAGGTTCCGAACGCCACTGCAGCACTCGGCTGGCTGGCGGAGCGGTTTGGACTGGAGGACATTTCAATCGGTGAGGTGGTGCTGCGCGCCCAACGCACCCAGCGCGCGTGCAATGTCTCCGTACGCAATGTCATCACTAGCATGCGGCTGATTTCCGCGATCGACTGGGCTGCGCTATTCGAGAGCGTGAGCCGCGTTGATGCGCGGTTGCGCGCGGGAAGCGCGTTCGCCGCGATGGATTTTCCAACCCGAAACCTCTACCGAAGCGCGATCGAACAACTGGCTCGGGGTTCGTCAGCGTCGGAGCTCGATATAGCCGACCTGGTGTTGAAGCTTGCCGAGACCGCGGCAGCTGGCGCGGCCAATGCGGCGCAGGCGGAGCGTGCCGGGGATCCCGGCTATTACCTGATTGCCGAGGGGCGGCCGGCTTTTGAGCGCTCGATAGGCTTTCGGCCCCCTGCGCGGCTACGGATCTGCCGCTTTGGCATTGGCTTAGGCATTGGCGGTTATGTCGGCGCAATCCTGCTCGTCACGCTGGGGTTGCTGGCTATCTCGCTGTGGGCGCTGCCGATGCGCGGCTTGGTGGGCCAGTGGCGCGCGCTGCTTGCGCTTCTCTGGTTCCTGCCCGTCAGCGAGGTAGCGACCGCGCTCGTCAATCGCGCAGTGGCCTGGAGGCTTGGCGCGAAGACCTTGCCAGGTCTGGAACTCAAGTCAGGCGTTCCGCAATCGCTGCGAACGCTAGTTGCCGTGCCAACCCTGCTGACCAACGAAGCGGCCCTTCGGGAGCAGATCAAGGGGCTGGAACTCCACTACCTCGCCGGCGGGAGCGGTGATCTGACCTTCGCGCTACTATCGGACGGGGTCGATTCCGACCAGGAAATCCAGCCGGGCGACGAGCGGCTGCTAGCGGTAGCTTCCGAGGCAATTGGAGAGTTGAATTGCCGCTACGGGCCGGGACCCGTTGGCGAGCGCTTCCTGCTTCTCCACCGCCGGCGCGTCTTCAATGCTGCCGAGGGCAAATGGATGGGGTGGGAGCGCAAGAGAGGTAAGCTGCACGAACTCAACCGGCTCCTACGCGGCGCCACCGATACGAGCTACACGCCAGTCGCCGGGCACGCGCCCCAGGTGCCTAACGCGGTGCGCTACGTAATCACCCTGGATTCCGATACGCGGCTGCCAAGGGATGCGGCGCTCAAGCTGATCGGCAAGATGGCGCACCCGCTAAACAGGCCGAGATTCGATGCTGCATCGCAGCGTATCGTGGGCGGCTACGCCATTCTTCAGCCACGCGTCGCGCCCTCGCTTCCGCTCGGCTGCGACGGTTCGCTCTATCAAAAGATCTTCTCTGGCCCTGGTGGCATCGATCCCTATGCGGCGGCGGCCTCCGACGTCTATCAGGATCTCTTTGGCGAAGGCTCCTATACCGGCAAGGGCATTTACGATGTCGACGCCTTCGAGGCAGCCCTGCGTGACCGAGTCCCGGAGAATGCACTGCTCAGTCATGATCTTCTCGAAGGCATATTCGCCCGCGCAGGCCTTGCCTCCGACGTCGAGGTCATTGAGGATTTTCCATCGCGCTATGACGTTTGCGCCAAGCGCCTGCATCGTTGGACACGCGGCGACTGGCAACTCCTGGCCTGGATTTTCGGGCACGGCACGGGAAGTCGGACGGTGCCGATAGTGGGCCGCTGGAAGATGTTGGACAACCTGCGGCGCTCCCTGCTCTCGCCTTTCTTGTTGCTGGCGCTTGGTGCGAGCTGCCTGCCGCCCATGCCTTCCGGTGCGTGGGGCGCGCGGCTTCTCCTCGCCGTTGTTGCGATCCCGGCATTCCTTCCCAGCCTACTTTCGCTGCTGCCGCATCCCGCCGGCTTTCACCTGCGCCACCGCTTTTGGATGCTGGTCGCCGATCTGCAACTCGCGGCGACGCAGACCTTCCTTACGCTTGCTTTTCTGCCCGACCAGGCCTTCCGGATGGGCGATGCCATCCTAAGAACACTGGCGCGTCTGTATGGCACTCACCAGCATTTGCTCGAATGGACCACCGCCGCGCAGTCGATGACAAGCCCGCGACTGGATCTGACCGGCTTCTATCGGCAGATGGCGGGCGGCACGTTACTCGCGTTGTTGGTGATCGCCGCGGGCATTGGCTTCGCTCCATCTTCCTGGCCGTATCTCGTACCTTTCGCGCTGCTATGGCTTGGCGCGCCTGCGCTCGCCAAGTGGAGTAGCCGCCCCTCAACGCTCGCGCACGGGCGCCCGGTTTCGGATGCCGATGCGGGCGACTTGCGCCTGGCCGCGCGCCGCACCTGGCGGTTCTTCGAGACATTTGTGACGCCGGCGGACAATATGCTTCCACCCGACAATTTCCAGGAGATTCCGAAGCCGACCATTGCACACCGGACCTCCCCAACCAATATTGGCCTCTACTTGCTCTCCGCCATCGCCGCGCGTGACTTCGGCTGGGCTGGCACGATGCAGACCGTTGAGCGGCTAGAGGCGGCGTTGGGGGCCATGCGCAAGTTGCCCCGCTGCATGGGCCATTTCTTCAATTGGTACGGGACACGGGACTTGCATGCGCTGGACCCCGCCTATATCTCATCAGTCGACAGCGGGAATCTCGCCGGCCATCTGATTGTGCTCGCCAATGCTTGTGAAGAGTGGGTCGCTGCCCCTGTTGCGCCGGATACCCGGCTCGGCATGGTGGACGCCGTGCGGCTGGCGCGCGAGGCCGCTGCGGGATTGTCTCGGAGGAGCGGCTGGCAAGGATGTCCGATCGACGACCTCCTTGCGCGGATCGACGCCCAATTGGGTGAGACACCCGCAATCGCAACGCTCTCGCCAACGCTCAGAGGCCTGACGGAGGAGGCCGCCAGGGCGGCTCGCGTTATCTCGTCCACTGGCGATGACGAAATGTCCATTGACCTGGTGTTCTGGACTGAGGCGCTCAGGAATACCGCGGCCGAACATGACCGCGACCAGATTCAGCTCGCCGATGCGGCAAACATGCTGGCGGCCAGGCTAAAGGCGGTTTCCAGTACGGCACGCGAAATGGCGCTGGCGATGAATTTCGCGTTCCTCTACGATGCGGAACGCAAACTGCTGTCGATCGGATACTCGCTGGAGGACAACCGCCTGGACACGTGCTGCTACGACTTGCTCGCCTCGGAAGCCAGGCTCGCCAGTCTGTTTGCCATCGCCAAGGGCGACGTGCCGACACGCCATTGGTTTGGCCTGGGCCGGATGGCGACACCTCTGGGGACGGGATCAGCGCTGATTTCCTGGTCAGGCTCGATGTTCGAGTACCTGATGCCTTCGTTGGTGATGTGCGCACCCCCGGGGAGCCTGATTGAGCAGACCAATCGCCTCGTCGTGGGACGCCAGCAGTCGTATGGAGAGTCGCTGGGGATTCCTTGGGGCATCTCCGAGTCGGCTTACAACGCCCGCGATATGGAGTTTACCTATCAGTATTCCAATTTCGGTGTTCCCGGGCTTGGGCTGAAGCGGGGCCTTGGCGATAGTGTGGTGGTTGCACCCTATGCGACGGCCCTGGCGGCCATGGTGGACCCGCAAGGCGCGCGACGAAACTATAGCCGTCTGACGGAGATAGGAGCGAGCGGACGCTACGGATTCTATGAGGCCCTCGACTTTACTCGGACGCGGCTTTCCGATCGTGAGAACGTCGAGATCGTCCGCAGCTTCATGGCTCACCATCAAGGCATGACCATTGTTGCTATCGCGAACACGCTTCACGGTGGAAAGATGCGGGAGCGCTTCCATCGCGAGCCTATGATCCAGGCCAGTATATTCCTGCTTCAGGAGCGCGTGCCGCGGGACGTCGCCAGTTCGCGCCCAATGGCCGAAGAGGGGACGGAGTCCGTGTTCGGCGCCAATCTCTGGCATTCGATGGTGCGCCGGCGCAAGCCGCCAGCGGTTGCCGCCCCCGATCATGCGTGCGCTATCGAGTCGACATTGCACGAGAGTGCAGGCCGCCACCGGGGCGGCGTACAGCTGCAGACGCGACCTCGCCGTGACACGATAATGGAAACACGTGACCCGCGACGACTCGGCCTCCTTTAACTTCCTGCGAGGCTGGCACAGCGGAAGCATCTGACATGCCGGCCCGCAGTTGAGGTGCCGCGATGCAGAGGATCACAGACTCGGCAGTGAAATCGCCTTCGCAGGTAATCATGCCGACTCCACTCGTCGCGATGGCTGTGAGGAAGCCGGTGAAGCGCGTCGCGTATCGCTAGCTAACAGCCGCAGCTGGCCAAGGCAGATCGAACGTGCCTCCGACGTCGGTGCGGTTTCACTCACGCCGGGGCAGCCTGCGCCGACGATTTAGCTGGGTACAGGATGTCCGTCGCAGACGAGCATCTGGCCAAAGTCGGCATGCACAGGGGGTGAGCCGCAAGGCCGCGATCCAGCGCACGATTGCGGGGCCTACAGCCGCGCTTGCGGCGCTAAGCCCGATATTCCCAATGCGCAAGCAGCCGAAGAACATGGCTCGAGCATCATTCTCGTCTCCGCACGCATCGAGCGTTGACGATCAACCCTGGGGATGGAGAAGACTTCACGGGATACGGCTTTGGAGGCGGGTAGATCGCCACTCACCGTTTGTTGCCGACTAGTCTTGACTGTGGCATGCGGTGAAGAATGGCTCGATATGGTGTGTGATCTTTCCCTTGTGTGGCGTGCCTGGTATTACGTCACCACGCCGCCAAGATGTGGCTCATGGTGCGATCGCACTTGCAGTTCTGGTGGAGGCCAAACAGGCGCTAACCATACCCCGAATCGAAGTGGCATAGTGATCGGCACCGATGGCGCTCTGGAGAGCTTCGCTCCACCGATCTGTATCGCCTATTGGCCAGAGGCCCACGACGATCGACGCGTCCGGAAAACGTTGCCGCACGCGCCGCACAAGGTAGCGCAGGTGGGACGGAATGCCGTCAATGTTCAGGTAAAAAATACACACAATTGTCGCCGCGGTGACGTCCAGATTGTGCATTCTGGCGCGCGAGGCCGCTTCGTGGGGGACAACTCGACAATCAAGAGCGTGCTTTCCAAGGAGTTGGACAAGAATGGTCGATGCCAACTCGTCGAGCGGTCCCCTTCCTGCTATACAAAGGACGAGGCTTTCGGCGCTTCGCGCCGTAAGATTTTCGATGCTTGGCGACGGGCCGTATGGAGTCGGTTGGCGCGGAACTCCTTGTTCATCGACGTACGGTGCCAACGCGAACTCGTGGCCATTAGCGTCGGCTGGGACCGGATCAATGTCCACGAAGCTGTCCAGACCCTCGACGAGATCGTTCGTTGTGGCCTCTATTCGCGCCAGTTGCGCGGCTGTTACAACGCCGCGCAACACATCGTTGGCCGCGAGCTGCAATCCCTTGAGGGCGACCTCATCGTAATAGGAGGAGAGTGATCGTTCGCGCAGCAGGAGTTCGGCTTGCTCAAGTGCTTCATCCGGATCGCCGGCGAGCGCTCGTTGGTAGAAATTCTCAACCGGAGTCAGCGTCGGCTGGTCGCCCAGCAGCACGTCGAGAACTTCGAGTCGCCCAACATGCCGGCCGAGGACAACCAGGCAAAGAGTCAGCGGGGTGGACAGGATGAGTCCGACCGGGCCCCATATCCAACTCCAGAAAATCGCAGCGACCACCACTGAAAACGGGGAAAGGCCGGTGCTATGGCCATATAACATCGGCTCAACGACCTGAGCGGCTAGCAGTTCGACGGTCGCGAAAAGCGCCAGTGACCAGATCGCCATGGACCACTCAGGACTGACTGCGGCGGCGAGTGCGGTAGCGAGAATAGCGACGATCCAGATTCCGACATAGGGTACAAGACGCAGCAGCGCGGCCAAGATGCCCCACAACACTGGGCTTGGAACGCCAATGAAGAACAGCCCTGTCCCGATGACAGCGCCCACGGTCGCGTTAACGCCGAATTGCGAAACGAAGTATCGACTGAGACGCCGCGCGGCGTCGTCCATTGCGGTGGTGGTCCGATGCAAATCGCCCGAGCCAAATAGCCGGATTGCCCGATCTCGCAGGTCATCACGCTGCAGCAGGATAAAAATGGTCACGATGAATACGATGAAGGCGGTCTCAAGCGGCCTGATGGCGGGAGATAGCACTTGCCGTGCCAACTGAAAGGCCGTCGGAGCCGGCTCGCGCACTTCGACGGCAAGCGCTGCGGGCGGTTGAGCCTCCGACGATTGTGGCAGATCCACGGTTGCCCGCTGAAACGCCTTGCCAGCGGTGCCGGCCAGACTGCTGAGCCTTCCAACGGTCAATCGATGCGCGGTATGAATCTTTTCTTCGATGGTGGCCTGATAACGAGGGATGCCGACGGCGAGATCCGTAATCTGCGCGGTGATCACGACCCCCAACAAGACCATCACCGAAACCGAAATTATCACAGCGAGTAGAACCGAAACAATCCGGCCTAGCTTTATACGACAAAAGAAATTGACCAGAGGTGCCACAAGGAAGCTGAGCAAGATCGCAAGTGTGATCGGGATCAGAACGTCTCGCCCAAAATAGAGACCGGCGACGACCGTCACGCCGACGGCGAGGCTGATCAGGCCCTGCACGCTGGAGAGATCAGAAGGCTTGAGATGCGCCGCTTGCCTCGCAAAGCGCGGATCTTCTGAATCAGACATAACTACTCATAGGTTTGCGATGTCGTTCCTCTTCATGCGTACCAGCCCCGTGTGGGCTGCAACAATCGGTCCAATCGCAATCAGTTTGAACTATCCGCTCCGCAATATCGTCTCGGGGCTGTCCCCCCATTTGTTAAGGCTACGCCAACGCGAACGCTCATGTGGTACGACAGCGTACGGAGACGCGACATGAGCAGGGGGATCCCATAGGTAGCGCAACGCTAATGGATAGAGCTGCCCTAGGGCACTAGACATTATCTCGCGGCGTTGTTTGAGGCCAAGCGCTGGCGAGCTATGCCAGCTATGCTCACCCGGTTAGCGAAACTGCAGAGGAAAGACCAAAGTGACTCCGGGTGATGGTTGCGGTACGTAGGTGACGGGGGGCGGCGCATAGACGTAGCCAGAGCGCTGGTCGTCATAGCGATAGCGCTGGTTGCCATAGCCATTGCCGCCACGGCGGTCGTAGCGTTGATTGCCGTGCCAGTTGCCGCCAGGCTCCTGCTGGCCCGGACGGTGCTGATAGTCATGATTTTGGCCGCGCCGCTGCTGGCTGGGATAGTCGTGGTTGTCTTCGCCGAACGCCGGCGTCGCCCACAGGCCACCAATTACCATCGTCAGGCCAAATGCCTTGGCGATCCTCGCGCTCGCCGAGCGAGTCCGACTTGACCAAGCTATTGAGGTTTTCACAATGATCTCCAGTGTTTGAGCGGGAGCCCGAGCCGCACCGCGTGGCTTGCGTCTGCGTTTGCTGCCCAGGTTCAGCCCTCAGCCATTCCTTGAGGCGTGCGGGTGCCTGGTCCGGAAGATCAGGTCGGCATTCCTTTTCTGGACGTCCGACATGCTGTCGTATAGTTCCTGGAACACGGGCGTTAGCTTCTTGATGCCATCGGCATGCGCGTCGGCGATCTCCCCATAGGACTGGAGGTCGCGCACAGCGGTCATGTCTTTGACATCATTTTCCCGCGCTTGCCGTAGCGATTCCATCTTGCTCGCGTTATCGCGCATGACCTGCGCGACCTTCTGCCAGAGTTGTTCCTGGGCGGCGGTGATCTGGAGCTTCGTATGAAGATCGCGGATGTGTGCCTCGATGCGGTCCTGCTTCGCCATCTTCAAAACTTGCGCGGACCCCTGCGAATCCGTGGCCGTAATGGCCCCGGCGGGGCCCGCCAGCGTCAGCACTGAAAGTAGCGTGGCTGACAGCACGAATACAGTCTTCGGCCGGAATGAAGGCGCAGTGAGTTTCATGATCGATCTCCGTGGAACTTGATTGACCTCGCCGGGCGCTCTCCAGCATTGGCGGCGCGATCGCATAGTTGTTGTGTGCCGAATCCCGGCTCGCGTCTGTCCGCCACCGGACAAGGACGAGGGAAGCGGCGTTGCGGGACATCGCTTCGGTATTCGACACTCGGCGATCCCGGGCACCTTTGCCACCTTGATCCTCCCCTTAGTCTTCTCGATGCGACCGCTCACTTGACCGTACGGGAAACAAAGACCCAGATGACTGGCAAGATCGAGCAGATCGTCGGCACGACACAGGCCTCGTATGGTGACGCCACGGAGGAATCCAAGACGCAGCAGTAGGGCGGCGCCGGCGGGAGCCGCTCTGACGCGTTGCTTCGTGGCGCGTTCAAGTGCAGGCATTGCCAAAGCAGCCTTCTCCGATCGGCTCTGCCGCCGTGCGAGAGGGCACCAGCGGTTACCAGCTAAAGTGGTAGCTCTGCGAGGGGTGCAGCTTCCATTCCCCGTTTCCCGTCAGCTCCAGCACCTGTTGATGATACTTAAGGAGAGTGGGGCGGTGGCTGACGCTGACGAGCGGCGTTGAAGTGGTCGATCGCTGATATCACAAACAGATACTGGAAACTGACGGGGAATGGACGCGCGGTTGCGGCCGCGCCTGGGGTTAGCCTATGTGCGCCAGCGGACAGAATTGACGGCGCACTCGGCGTACATGTCCCTTACGCGTTTCGATCCTGCGAAGGAGCCGGTGATGCAACTTGGCCTGCTCAATCTCCCATGGTGGGGTTATGCGTTGGTGACGCTGGGCTTGACCCACGTCACTATCGCGTCGGTCACCATCTTTCTGCATCGTCACCAAGCCCACCGGGCCCTTGATCTGCATCCCATCGCCAGCCACTTCTTGCGTTTCTGGCTGTGGCTCACCACCGGGATGGTGACCAAGGAGTGGGTGGCTGGATAGCGTCAAGCAGGATGTCCCCGGATGCCGCAAGAAGGCATGGTATGCAATCGCATCTTCGGCGCCCGGCCACGCTCGAGCACGGCCCAGAGAATCAGTCGCTCGGCCTCTTTGCGGTACGCCCTCTGTGTCGCGGCGGACTCGTGCAGCGCGAGCCGTCGACATCCTGCGGAACCTGGAGCCTTTCCCAAGGCACCACGTCATGCTGAGCGCCGACCGGCAGCAGCGCACGCGCTTGCGCAAGCACCGCCCGAACACTCGGATCCACCTGCTCGAACTGAGATGATTGGGATCTCCTTCCGCGCCGTCGAGGCAGGCAAGGCTCAAGCTGGCGGTCGGCAAGCGGCTCGCCGCAACGCCCGGGTCGCAGGTGCATGACGAGAGAGCGAGTCGCGTCCAGGCCATCGTGCTGGAGTGCGTGGAAGCACTTGACCAACTGCACACAGCGCTGGAACTTGAACGCGGTCGACGCCATTCGCCCGAGCCTGAGGTCCTTGATGTGCGAGCCCCTCTGCCGCAGACAATCTCCGAGCTTCTCTGCACCTCGCGCAGCGGACCCTTGGAGATGACGGTCGGGACGCGCGCCCGCTCCCGACTGCTGAACCAGCGTACGTTCACTCGGTCCAGAAGGGCTACATCCGGCGGTAGCGTGACTCGAGCATCGCGAACAGGCCGAAGGCCACGAATCCAAGCGCCACGGCCGTAAGCAGAAACCGCCCCAACGGCTGCGCCAGGATCGCATGCAGCGCGCCGTCCAGCCCCGGCGCCTTCTGCCGGTGGAAGGTCAGCGCCGCATAGCTGAGCAGGCCCCCAACCACGCCCAGTGCCACCCCCTTGGCGATGTATCCGACTTGGCCCAGTCGCGCCACGCCTTTCCGGGCAACTGGAGACATCGACGAAGTGTCAATCTCCTCGTTGAAGGATTTCTTCACGCCCTTGACCACCCCGGCCACGCCGACGCCAATGATGATCAGCCCGGTGACCACGACGATCACCCGCCCGGCGGGCCACGCCAGCACACCTGAGGTGGTTTGCTGCTGGGACTGCGCGTCCCACGATCCCCAGCCGAGCACGACCGAAGCTGCGCTGACCCCCAGGGCGGCGTAGATCACGGCCTTGGCCCCGCTGGTGACTTGATTGCGGACCCGTTTGGCACCTACGCGGTTGCGATAGCCCCAGATGGCTTCACTGGCCTGCCAGAGCGCGAGCGCCACCATGCCGACCGCAACCAGCCATAGCAGGATCCTGCCAAAGGGCTGATCAGCCAATGTTCTCAGCGCCCCGGAGATGTCGGCGCTCTCGCCGGCCGGCGCGCCCCATGCGATCTGCAGCGCCAGCCAGCCGATCAAGAGGTGCACAACGCCGTAAGCGGTCAACCCGACGCGGGCGAGCACCTTCAGCGACGCGCTGTCGCCGGCCTGTTCGGCCTTGCCACCGGAATTGGGTGCCATCGCGGGGCCCGCCTCGTGAGTTGTCAAACGGAACCTGGGATCCAACATTTTCTACCTACAGCATGTTGTTGAAAACGATCCCAGGTGGGCGAAGACTGGCATTTCGAGGGTTGTCGACCCCTTGCTCGACTTGAGCAGCGTAGGAGCGCGCTGAGTCAAGATGGGCGCCGTACGTCCGACGAAGAGACTTGAAAGTCCGCCGCTAATTCAACCTTAGCTCGGCCCGCACCTTGAGTGCAAGGACTCCTCGTACCCTCGGACTCACGCAGACCGACGCGTCGCCGTCCGGGATCATTGTAGGAGCGCATCCGCGTAGCGCTCCGGCTCTGCATCTGGGCGGTGTTCCACGCCAGAACAATGTTGGTCAGCAGCGCATGCGATCCCGAGATTACTTTCATCTCGTCGCGGCGCCGGCCACGCTCGTGTGAGACTTTTCCATAGTAAATCGCACGCTGAAGATGACGAACAGATTCGCCGCGAATCAACAACGTTTGGATTTCGCGCCCGAACTCCTCAATCGCGATGTAATTACACAGGAAAACCACGCAGCAGCCTGCCGAGATGCTCCGCCGCCCGGTGCAGCGGGCGGCCGCGCCGAAGCGCTGCAGCGCCAGCGAAGCAGAGACACGTCCAGATCTGATCGATGCCGCCAGCCGCAACAGTTCATCCCAGCCTCGCTCGATGGCGGTGAGCGAGACGCGCCGGACAGTGGCGGGCTCCATGCCCTCGGGAATCGAGAAGACGCGAGGCAGGGCCTGCCGTTCGTTGAGCACGATCGGTTGGTCGTAGACGATGCCCCAGCGGTCACGGACGTGCGTATCGATGCCGGCGGCGTAGGTGCGTCGGCGCGGATCGATGCGAGCGTTCCACAGTGCCTAGAGGCATCGAGCGACATCCTGTCGGCCGAGGCCTTGTCGCCGTCGCCCCAAAGCGCGGCAATCGGGATGCGGCTCTGATACTCTGCCAAGCGCTCGTTGGCCCGGCGAATGCCGGCCGCTGGCCTCAAGCGCCCCCATGGAGACTGAAATCTGGCTGGCCGTCAGGCCGGGAATCATCGACGCCACACCTTTGGCGTCGACGTCAGATCCATGGCCGAGGCGCTGGGGCATCCGGTCTACGTGCACTGGACGCTCGCGCGCGTCAAGCGCCGCTATGGGTCGCTGGCCGAGGCAGGCCGCCCAGCTGGCCGTGCTCAAGCTGCTGTTGGCGCAACGACGCGGCGATCGAATACTCGGAGCGCGGGCGCCTGCGCACGGTGCCGGCAGACCAGGCGCCGAGCCCGGAGACGGTGCTCACGCGGCTGCTGCACACGCACCGGCACCGCTTCCGCTCGCGCCGGGACGCCTCGGCTCGTGGCGGTGGAAATTGCGGGGGGCGTCTTCGTGCCGCGAATGGCACCGAGCAGGCGCAGAAGAAGACAGCAACGGGAATTCGGAGAGTTTGCTGGATCGTTGGCCACGGCTCCGTTGTGGAAGGCATTGCCTCGAGCCCATTTTAAGGATGAGGTCCAGCAGAGGGGAACGATATGAAATCGAGATAGTCGCCGACACCGGCGCGCAGTACGGGCAAAGGGAGTTCCCTATATTGCGGCTGGTGCCACGATGGCTTCCATGGGTCGCTGCTCGACAAAAAAGCAGGGCCCCTAAGGGAGGGTCGTGCCTTCTTCAGAATAGGCAGAGGAGGAACCCGCCGAAACGCGTGTTTGCTAGGTGCGTTAGCAGACATTCGCGCCGCCGAGCCAAGTGCATCCTAGAAGTCCCATTGGAAGGTTCCTCTCAACCTTTCATTCGCCTCGCCGCTCCACCCGGTGCCGGCGAGGCCTTTCTCGTCCATCGTCGGAGGCAGCCAGCAAGGAAAAATGCTCTAAGCTGCGCGGGGAAGTGAGGGGTCGCATCGAGAAGACTAATGGGAAGCTCAAGAACGCTCAACTTGAAATATAGGCTAGCCAACCAGCGACGGCCTTATAGCACGCCCGGCATGGCGAGTGAACAAGCCAGCGAACCGCTCCGCGTTAGCGCGCTTGCTCCAACGATCCAATGTAGCTGTCACTGTAGTCGACCTTATCCCGAATCTCGGCCCAGGTGAGACAGAGGGCAAAAGACCGACGAAGGCCCTTTCTCTCGCTGCCCGCTGGTCGAGGTATCGGCATCAGCGGCTATCGCGCATCGGCATCCGTTTCCCTTACGAGGCGCATACCGACCAGCGCGTAACGCGTCTGCGGCGTGTTCCAGTTGCGAAACGACGACCTGGCGTAGAAGGGCCAAGTGTGCCACGATCCACCGCGACGCACGCGCACGTCGCCGGACGCGGGACCTCGGGGATCTTCAATGGGCGCTCTTGCGTAGTAGTTTTCGTCGTACCAGTCTGCCACCCATTCCCACGCGTTGCCATGCATGTCATACAGGCCCAGTGCGTTTGGTGCGAAGCTGCCCACCGGCGCGGTGAATCGGAAGCCATCGTGCCCCTGCGTCGCATAGCTCTTCCACTTCGGCCAGTTCTCTTGGGTATCGGCATCGAACGTATTTGCAACCTTAAGAAGCGATTGCGGATCGTTTCCGCTGTAATAGCGTGTGCTGGTGCCGGCACGGCAGGCATATTCCCATTCGGCTTCGGTTGGGAGGCGATATGTCTTCCCTTCCTTCTCGCTGAGCCATTTTGCCATCGCTACGGCATCGTTCCAGGTGACATTCACGACTGGATGATCGTCACCCTGGCGAAAGCCAGGGTTGCGCCATGAATACTTTGGACTCCGCCCCTCAAAGGCATCGCGCCGATCCGATTTCTCGGGGTCGTATTTGGGGTTGTAGCCGTAGCCGCCCGTGCCATCAGCTTCCGATTCGGGCGTGTAGCCAGATGCTTCCAAAAACCGCTTGAATTGGCCCACCGTGACTTCGTATTGCGCCAGGTAAAACGACCGAGTGATGCGAACCTTGTGCACCGGTGCTTCGTCGCCAATTCCCAGCAACCGGTCACGCTCATATTGCGGAAATGCCTTGGCAAGTTCTTCTGGCGACTCGTTGCTACCCATCATGAATTCCCCAGACGGGACCAAGATGAACTTCATCCCGAGGGAGTTTTCGATCACCTTAGGTGATTCTGCCCCCGCCTCAGTCAACCTCCCGATTGAGATCGCGAGCAAAGCCAGAATCGACACCGTTGCATATTTCCACATATTGGGCTCAAAGATAAAAGATAGGCAATTCGGTCCCGCAGGCCTGGGTCTGGCTTCCTTGTCGGTCGTGTCGACCAATGGCAATGAGATTGCAATTGTTGAGAGGGTTACCCAAGTAGTGACTTCCCTAGTGTTGTGTCCCAGAAATAACTTTACATAGACGCTCGATTTTGGCGAGGATCGAATCTGCAGTAGCGGTCCAGACAAAGGGGCGTTTGTGAACGTTGTAGTGCTCGACGTAGCGTTGGATTTGCAGGACCAGTTGGCGCACGCTGTCAAACGACCCACGGCGGATCGCCTGCTGCGTGATCAGCCCGAACCAGCGCTCGACTTGGTTGAGCCAGCTCGAGTACGTCGGCGTGAAGTGCATGTGATAGCGCGGGCGTTTGGCCAGCCATGCCTTGACCTTGGGATGCTTGTGAGTGGCGTAGTTGTCCACGATCATGTGGACGTCAAGTGCTGCTGGAACGGCCTTGTCAATGTGGTTCAGAAACGAGATGAACTCTTGGTGCCGATGCCGGGGCTTGCATTGCGCAATGATCTCGCCCGTGGCGGCATTGAGTGCAGCGAACAGCGTAGTAGTGCCGTGACGAATGTAATCATGCGTGACGCCCTCTACGTAGCCCAAGCCCATGGGTAGTACGGGCTGTGTGCGCTCGAGCGCCTGGCACTGGCTCTTCTCGTCCACGCACAAGACCAATGCGTTCGTAGGCGGGCTGAGATACAAACCGACTATGTCGCGTACTTTCTCAATGAAGTACGGATCGCTCGACAGCTTGAAGCTCTTGGCGCGATGCGGCTGCACACCAAACAGAGCAAAGTATCGCGCTACAGAGCTCTTGGAGATGCCCGTATCCTCGGCCGCCGACCGCACGCTCCAATGTGTGGAGCCTCGCGGGGTGTCATGTAGCACCTTGCTCAGCAATTCGGCCACTGCTTCATCGTCATGGGTACGAGGTCGCCCCGACTTGGCTTGATCGTGCAAGCCAGCCAGTCCATGTGCCAAGAATCGCTTCTTCCAGAAAGTCACCGCTGGTGCCGTCACCCCACACTGCGTTGCAATTTCTGAATTGAGCTGACCGTCGGCGGCCATCAATACGATCTTTGCTCGACGCACTAACGAATGAGGCAACGATCTTGAACGGCTCATTGAGGTAAGTTGCTCTCGCTCACCGGCTGACACTTCCACTTTGATTCCTGGTCGTCCCATGGTCGCTCCTCACAAAGACAGTGACCATCAGACCCCGCAACCATTAATAAAGTTTCTTGTGGGACAGAACACTAGCAGGCCGCTGAAATACCTCCAGCGGAAGTCAGCGCAACGACTGGCCGAAGCGTTGATTTGAGGACCCCACCCAACCCCACATTCATGCGCGGCGCAGACACCTTCACCGAGAGTTTGTTCACTATGCGGAGGCTGGAGGATTTCGTGCCGAAGTCCCATCCGCTGCGCTCGATCCGCACCATGGCCAATCAGGCGCTGGTGAAGATGGACCGGTTGTTCGCGCAGATGTACGAGGCCGATATCAAGGGTGGCCGCCCCAGTATCGCGCCGGAGAAGTTGCTGCGCGCCATGCTGCTGCAGGTGCTCTACAGCATTCGCTCCGAGCGCCAACTCATGGAGCAGACGCAGTACAACCTGCTGTTTCGCTGGTTCATCGGGCTGTCGATGGACGATCCAGTTTGGGTGCCCACGGTCTTTACCAAGAACCGCGAACGGTTGAGCAAGCATGATGCGGTGATCCAGTTCTTCAACGAGGTGCTGGCCATTGCGCAGAAGAAGAACTGGCTGTCGGGCGAGCACTTCAGCGTGGACGGCACGCTGATACAGGCGTGGGCAGGCCACAAGAGTTTCGTGCGCAAGGACGGCGGCGACAAGGACAATAACGACGGCGGCAACTTTAAGGGTCGCAAGCGCAGCAACGACACGCACGAGTCCAAGAGCGATCCCGATGCCAGGCTGTACCGCAAGGGCAAGACTGCGAGTGAACTGCGCTACATGGGCCATACCCTGAGCGACAACCGCCACGGCCTAGCAGGCTGCTGGTGAGATAGGGGCTGACGAAGCCAACGTCGTCCACGTCGACCTTAGCGGTCCCGCGATCTCATATAGCCGCGCGTCATAAGCCCGATAAGAAAACTGTCTGCTGCGATGCGCCGGCGTGGCGCTTACGGGCCTATGCTATGGGGAAGGTGCCCGGGTGACTGACCGGCGCGACGTGTTCTCCGATGGGGCCTGCACGGAGGGCGGGCTGGTAGCGCGTTGGCTGGCCAGGAATTAGTGTGAATTATTGCGTAGCAATAATTATTGGCGCTAGATTTCGAGTGATCGAGAGGTGGCATGCGGCCCGAAGCGGGGCACGCAGCTTGCCCCCTTTCATAAACGCGGCATTCCGCCGCGCCATGGAGAGCACGATGGGACAGCAACAGCAACCCGGCCAAGGCCAGCAAGACCAAAGTAAGCAACAGCAGCAATCCGGTCAGCAAGGTGGCCAGTCCGGCAGCCAAGACCAGAAGGGCGGCCAACAACAGCAACAGGATCGTGGCCAAGGCCAACAAGGCGGCCAGCACGACAAGCAAGGGCAACAAGGCCAACGGACCGACCAGGCTGGGCAGCAGAACCAGCAAGGCCAGAAGGGTGGCCAGCAAGGCCAGCGCTAATTACCGGCTGGCATAAAGGCTAAAAGCTCGCGGCGGTATGGATTGCCGCCGCTAGGCGCCGCCTCCGCGTACATGCGTGGAGGCGGCTTTTTGCTTGATGAGCGGCAGTACCAGACCGACCACGGCGTATAGCAGCCATGCCGGATAGTGCCGCCGGATGTTGGTGGCCAGCCCGTGTCCGCTCACCCGCCCGATCCTCGGGCTGACTACCTCGATGCCGATCATCAGCGGATAGGTGAAGAGCACCGTCCACAGCATGTTGAAGCCGAACTGCGCGCCCGCCTGTGAATAGGTGGCGATACCGCTGGGATCATCGTCGGCGGCACCGGTAATCAGTCCCGGGCCGAGCTAGCCGAGCCAGAATCCGGCTGAGTCATTGGCGGAATCATCGGCTGGAGCTTTGGTGGTGGTTTCCATGTCAGGCACCATCGTCTGCGCAATGCACCGCTTTCAGCAGAGCATGGTTCTGGCGCTCGTTGGCATAGCGGTTCCTGGCGAGTTCGAGGATCTGGTCGCGGCGCGGTCGAAGGCCGCCAGCACTTTGGGCTCAGCCGAGCCCATTGCCAGTTCGAGATTCGCGAGCACGGCGTCATTGACCAGGAATGTGACTTCGCGCGCATTGTCGTAACCCCAGAACCATACGCAGTGCTTGGCTGCATCGAAGCTTCGGCTCGGGTTGGGAAAATTCAATGCCATGTTGCACCTCGGTTGACCGGGCACCGTGGTACCCGGAAAGTTGTCGCCCAAGATGCCGCAAGGAATGGTAGGGCCTGAGAGGAGACGCCACGATCGTGGCGAAACCCCGATCCGCTTGTCAGCCGCTTGCACACGCTATAGCGCCTTGGTGATGGTGCAGTCTGGAACTACTGCGTGCAGGTACCCTCGCGAAGATCCGCTATCTGCTTGCTCTGCGGATCAAATTGACCGGGTTGTGCGGTCTTGCGAGCCTCGTCGGGTTGTTCGGGCCGACGTCTTGCCGGTGCTGGCGGATGCCGCGTCCGGGCCGTAGGTGTGGTCATATAGTTCATAAGCGCCAAACGCTTGTTTGATAGGTCAGCTATTAATGATAGGCCCTGGAGCCGGCCTACCCAACAAGCGTTACTCGACAGTGTGAGGACGCCGGCGCGATGACTTGCCGGGCGGCACCGGTCAGGTGGCCGCCAGCGCCTTGTCGGTGGCGCCGTCGCGGTCGCTCATGAGAAACAATCAGGAGAGCCCCATGTTTCAAGGGATTTACGCGGCTGGGGTGATCTGGAAACCGAGGGCAGTCGCGCGGCGCCGGAGCGCGACTGCCCTCGGTTTCCAGATCACCCTAACCGTTCCGCTAGCTTTGAAAGCCGTCTGATTGTTTCTCATGAGCCTACTGAAGCTACGTGTACCGCACCGCACGGGGGCGCGTCAGCAGAAATTGCGGCTGCTTGTGGCAAGGCTGCCCAACAAGGATTGATGGATTGATTGCTCAACGTGCTCGGCGCGGCACTTTTGTGCCATGTAAGAAACGGTGTTTTCTGTCCGCTTGCCTCGCTGCGAGTAACACTCCTGCTGCTCTTCTTGGTCGGACCGTGCTGTTATCTGGTATCCCTTTGATTTCGATGCAATCTACTGAGGTAGCTGCCCCTAGCATTCATGCGGGGTTCCGGCTGGTGCCCACAAGGAATGCCCATGAAATCAATCACTTGCTGACTGGTCTGTTCGCCGTATCCACAGATATGCCGATCGGAGCAGGGGCCTAGTGGCGGGGGCGGGGCGATAAGCCTCCGAAAAGCTGAGTCGCGGCCGACGGATGACCCCAAGCTCTCGCCGGCCGGAGGATGTATGCCGCGGATGGCGACGAACGACCGGAGCGGCGGTGGGGTGTGACGCTCCTTCTTTGCGTGAAGGACGGCAGGTCAGTCTTACGCCCCGATAGTCTTGTCAGCGGAATTGGTGTCCGATGCCACCGCGGCATTGCTGGTCAGGGGCGTTCCGCTTTGGCAACGCGACCTGCGGGCACTCATACAGCCACTACTGTTGCCACCGAAAGCTCGGCGCGCCCGCAATCCCGGGCGCAAGCCGCTGGACGATACGGCCGTGCTCACGGGCATTCTTTTCGTCCTGAAGTCCGGCATTCCCTAGGAGATGCTGCCCCAGGAAATCGGTTGTGGCGCCGGCATGAGTTGCTGGCGACGTCTGCGCACAAGGCAGAAGGTCGTGTTCGCGACTGGGCGGATATTTCTGAGGCATCGAAATTAGGCGTTCCCAGCCAAACTATTGGGCTCGCTAGGCGACGCCGAAGGAAGTTCCGCAAAGGGCGGCACAATGATCTCGTCATCGGCGTGAGCGCCCTCAACCAACGCGGAGGGCAAGTTCTTCCCCGGCTTCACCCCCAAGGCACGCAACATCTCAGCTTGCCGAATCGCATTTCCCTTGCCGGTGGCCAGCTTGCTATGGGCATCGTCATACGCTGCCTTTGCCTGCCCCAGCTTCTCGCCAACCTTTTGCAGATCGCCAACAAATCCGCATAGCTTGTCGTACAGCTCAGCGCCACGTTTCGCGATGTCCTGCGCATTTCTGCTCTGATACTCCTGGCGCCAAAGGTGAGCAACGGTTCTAACGACGAAGAGCAGCGTAGACGGGCTGACAAGCAGAACGCTCTTTTGCCAAGCGTCCATGAAGAGTTCGCTGTCGTTGGTTACCGCGACCATGAATGCTGGCTCGATGGGTATCCGAGTCCACTCCAAGCATCGCGAATGGCAGATCGGCAGCCACTTTGTCGAACCCTTCGATTACCAGCATCTGGTTGCGCGTCCTCATGGCCACGCATTCTGTCCAGCCGCTGGCGATGTCGGTCAACGTGAGGGTGTGGACGAAGTCACCGTCGGTCTTCGGGCCGCCACAGTGTTCGACCATGTCGATCTCGAAGTAGCCGGGTGGCGGATCGCGCCAGTCGGCGAAGGTGCGTACCGGGATGCTGCGTCGGATGGCCGAGCCGACGCCTTTGCGGCGTTTGCGCTGCCCGTCGATGTGTGAACGCGTAGCGGCCAACATGCGATCGATGGTCGCCGCGCTGACTTGAAAGAGCTTGGCCTTGATGACCGGATCCAGGTCCAGATGGCCGTGCCGTTCCATGGCATCAACCAACGTCGGGATCAACGCCTTCAGGCGCTTGCCGCAGACCCTGTCGGCCGCTTCCCACAACACCGTCAACGCCTGGCGAACTGCCTCGTCGTACAGCCGGTCGCGGTCGCGCGTCGCCTTCGTCGCCGCGGACGCCACCTGCTGCCGCAGCAGCCGGATGGCGTGCTTGCGGTGATACCCAGTCAGGGCCACGAACTCATCGAGAATCGTGATCCGGTCACCGAACGCCGCGCTGCGATACCGCACTCGCAGCGCTTCGAGCAACTCCTTGCGTGTCGTCATGCTGATTTGCCTCGTCACGTTGTGCTGCTCCCGCCGGACAATCCGACTGGTAGCAAACTACGTGAGGCAACAGGTCAGCACGGGTTGCAGTTCTGATGAGTCAATGCGCCGGCCAAGATGTTTGTCGGTAAACCGGACATCCTGCTTGACGCTATCCACGCGCTGATGCCCAGGCGTTCCGCCGCGCGCCAACGCGCCAGACGTCCATCCAACACGGCCTGAATGGCCTTAAGCCGGTCCAGTTCACGCATGCTCATGGTGATGGTTCCTTGCCCATGCATGGCTGGCTCCCGTGTACGAAGGAAAGCTGGTCAGGATAGGCCGCTAAAGTCGCTAGGTGACATTTCTATTTGGCTCAGAGGTGACATTACTAATTGGGGCTAACATTTATTGTCCAGGCTAAATTCAAATGTCCTCCCGGTGGCTAGCAGGCTGCTGAAGTACTCGCCGCACACACGGTATGCTTTCCGCCCGAGCAGGTGAGCACTGCTTGATTTCACAATCCGGAAACTACGCGCCCCGGAATCGAGTTTTTCGGCTGTTGGGCGCCCATTTCCAGCTTTCTTTGCCCGCT